>CABQNF010000290.1 GCA_902465465.1 uncultured Collinsella sp.
TCTTCGTTGACCTCGAGCCCGCGCTCGGCAAACCACTTCTCAGCTGCATCGATGTCGTTAACGGCAAAGCCGATGTGGCCCTTGGTGCCACGACCGTTCTGCTTCATGATCTCGACCAGCGAATCGTTGAAGTACGAAACCGGGGTCTCGATGACGGGCAGGCCCATCATCGTCGAGAACAGCTCCGCGATCTCCAGGGCGTCTGCCGGGTCGGTGGCGTTAATGCCCACATGGGCAACGCGCATACCAAAGAGCTCTACCGGGTTGGCGTTCTGCTCACTCATGCAGTCAGCGCCTACTGAGCCATGACGTCGAGAACGGCCTTCTCGGCGGCAACGCGGTTCATGCCGGTCATGAAGGGCACGCCACTCACGTACGGGCAGGTGAGGCCCTCGGGGGCAACGGTGGTGGCGATCAGCAGGTCAGCGCCCTCGTCGCAGTAATCCTTGGCCTCGGAGATGGCGCACTGCACGATCTCATACTTGCCGGCATAACCGTTGGCGTCGAGCAGGGTGGCGACCTTCTGGGCAACGAGCGTGGAAGTAGCAGCGCCAGCACCGCAAGCCAAAACGATCTTCTTCATAGGTAATGTCTCCCTTCATGGTTTACTTTAGGTAAGTGTACCGCAGCGAGCGATGTCACTCGGCCTCGATGAGCTTTTATGCCAGTTTGCTTGCGCGCTGCGTATAATACATCCAGTACGTGTTGTCATACCGCTCGCTTTATGAGCGACTAAGGACCCTAATATGCCCGATTCCCGCACACTCTGGACCGCCGTCGTTATCATCTGTATCGCCGTGTCGGTGTTCTTTAGCGTCAAAAAACGCACCACGTTTAAACGCCTGCAGCAGCTCATGGCCGCCAAGCAGTGGGACGAGTTCGATCGTTTGCTCGACGGCAAACTCACCAGCATGCTGTACCCGCGCTACAACCGCGACTACCTGCGCCTGAACTCCTATCTGCTGCGCGAGGACCACGAGCGCGCCAGCGAGATGTTCGACCTGCTGCTGGGACTCAACCTGCCCAAGATGCAGCGCGTCGACCTGGTCATTAAGGCCTTTAACTACTACGTTGGCCAGGAGGACCGCAAAAAGTCCAAGGAGCTCCTGCACGAGATCAAGGGCTTTGAGGGCGGTCAGGCCGAGGCAGTCGCGCACGAGTGCCAGCTGATGTACGACACGATGATCCTCAAGCGCCACAACGACATTCCCGAGCTGGAGCGCATGCTCGAGGAGGCCGGCGACGATAAGGTTAAGAGTTGCCGCTTGGAGTACCTGTTGGCCCTGCAGTACAAGAACAAGGGCGACGAGGCCAAGTTCCAAGAGTTCCTTGAGAAGTCGGGCCAGCACTCGATGGCCGTCAACGCGTAACGGACGGCTTGTGCTAGACTTCTAGTCTCACGGGGGCGTGGCGGAATTGGCATACGCAGGAGACTTAAAATCTCTCGCCGCAAGGATTGTGGGTTCGAGTCCCACCGCCCCTACCATGTATTGCCTACGAGCCCGTGTCCCGTTGGGATGCGGGCTCGCTTCTTTTAGACGCCGGTGGGGCTCGAACCCGCGAGGGGGCGAGCGTCAAGCGGTGCGGATTTGCGAAGCAAATACGCGGACGTCCCACCGCCCCTACCATATGGAGCTTTCGAGCCCGTGTCCCCCAAGGGATGCGGGCTTGTTTCTTTTAGATGCCGGTGGGACTCTAAGCTGCGGTGGAATAGATCCTGTTTATACCGTTTATCAGCTTATTTAGGAACTATTTCACCGCAACTCAGAGGAAGACGGTTAAAGAGCGCTCAGGCTGGGGACCCAGGCGATGGTGGGGGTCGCGCCGTCGAGAACCTCGTTGATGGTGGCGGCCATGCCGGCAAGCAGGCTGTTCTCGCTTACGGTGAGCGTGTCGTAGCCGCCGGCTCGCATGAGCTCGCGGATTACCACGGCGCCAGCCAAGATCACGCCCGCGCGTTTGGGCTGCACACCCGGTAGCGCGGCGATGCTGTCCGCGTCCAGCGTGGACATGCGCTCGATAGCGGCCGAGACCTGCTCCAGCGAAAGCTCGCGCAGGTGCACGAAGCTCGAATCATACGGCTCCAGCTCGTGGACCAGAGCCACCAGCGTAGTCACCGTGCCGCCCACTGCGACCAAGCGTTCGGCGCGCTCAAAGTCGACAGGCAGACTCTCAAAGTAGCCCGCAAACTGCTCGTTTGCCCATGCGGCAGCGGCAGCAAGCTCGCCGTCCGCAGGCGGCAGCGCCGAGAAA
>CABQNF010000291.1 GCA_902465465.1 uncultured Collinsella sp.
GGCTTCCAGCGTATCGCGCACCGGCTTGTTAAAGGCCACGCCCTCGTGCTTAAACTTGCACTCGCCGGCAACGGCCTTGTTCTCCAGCTTGTACACGGCAACCTCGCCGCCCTGCGACCTGCCCACGCCAAACACGTGACCAGACAGCAGCGGCCCGTCGGGAATCAGGGTGTCCTCGCTCTGCTCGGGCACGCGCACCACATGCACGTCCTGCGGGTTGTCGGCATCCATATAGCCCAGGTTGACGTCGATAAACTCGACGCCCGCCATAATCTTGAGCTGCTCCTTTACGCGGCGACGGCCCTCGATAGCGTAGTCCAGCAGCCAGCGCACGTCGTCCTTGTCCATGGCCTCGTCGGGGAACAGCAGCTTAGCAAGGCCGCTAAAGGTCTTGCGCACGGCGATCTCGTCACGCTTGTTAAAGTCACTGTTAAAGCGGAAATACCGGTCGATATGGTGCGTAAAGTCTTTGCGGCGCATCTCCTTGCAAAACTCCGACAGGCAGTCGGTGATCAGGCCATAATGCCCGGTCAGCAGGCTCGAGCGCATCTTGGGAATCTCCCAGCCCGGCAGGTAGTAATGGATACGGTCGAAGAAGGCCGAATCGTTGTTAAACTCCGGCGGGAACGGATCAAACAGGTGCGTGGTCTTAAGGACATTTTGCACGGTGTCGTTGATGTTGCCCTCAAAGACCATGGAGGCGTCGGCGTTAATCTGGTCGCGGCCGCGTGCGTAACTGCCACTCGCCATGTAGTCCTTCATGATCTGCACGGCGTTGGTGTCCTTAAACCGCATGCCGGCGACCTCGTCGAACGTCACGCAATCCCAGTGGCCCACCAGGCCCACGCGATCGGCGCGCATGGAGTTCATACGGCCGAACAGGTTGGCCGTGGTGGTCTGACCGCCCGAAAGCAAGATGGCGTAAGGCGAGACCTCTTTGTAGATATGGCTCTTGCCGGTGCCGCGGGGACCCAATTCGCACAGGTTGTAGTTGCGCTCGATAAGCGGCACAATGCGCTCGATAAAGTGGAGGCGCTCTTTCTCGGAAAGCTCGCTGGGTTCGTAGCCAGCCGAGCGCAGCAGCATATTGAGCCACTCGTCGCGCGTAAAGTACTGGCGCTCGTCGATCATGGCATCCAGGTCCAGATTAGGCATCTGAATGGGCGTGAGCGACGCCACGCTAAACGGAGAGTCCTCGGGGCCGCGCTTTTTGCGCTTGGCCTTGGAGCGGCGCGGCGCATCGTCGCCAAAGACCTCCATGCCAAACTCGTCTTCCTCATCCACGGGATGACGATACTCGATGCTCATAATGCACCAAATACCGCCCTGCAAAATCTTGGAATAGTCACGCACGTACTCGGCAGGCATCACAAACGGCTCGATGGTCAGGTTGGCAAACGACGCCACGTAGATGTCTTTGTACTCGTCGAGCTTGGCCGTCACCTTATCGATGATGGTAAAGCGGCCCAACTCGCGAATCTTGGACTTAATGCGCTCGGACTCGTCGGGACGCACGTAGTTATCGGTGAGGATTCTGCGAATGCGGTCCAAACCCTCTGCCACGGCATCCTCGTCGTCGGTTGAGCAGTACATGCCCAGCAGGTACTCCAGCACAAAGGTGGGCACGTTGGCGCCGCGCTTCATAAGGGCCGTCAGGTCCTTGCGCACGATCTTGCCAGCAAAGTGCTCGAGCAGCTTGCCGTCCAGGCCATCCATGTCGTAGCCGTCGTCCTCGGGGGCCTCGGCCGCAGCCCGGTCATAGCCATCGGTCGAGGACTCGTCCTCGACGGCAGCCTCGGCGGGCGCAGCAGTCTCAGCCTCCGCAGCAGGCACGGCCTCCTCTGCAGACACCGCAGCCTGCACCGGCGCATTCATATCAATCGAGGGAACTTCCCACAGATTGTCGTCATTGCTATCAAACATATAGGGCACACTCCTAAAAACCAAAGTCAGCAACAGGGGCAAACGCAACAGCGATGGTATACGTCTCGCGCCAAACGATCTTGCCCGTCTCGCGCTCGCGGCAGACCAGATAGTACGTACCCTTGGCCGAGAATCCATCCGTTGCATGCAACGCAAACTTGGCATGCACCACGCGCTCCTGCGAGTTAACAGAAGTCTTGTTAGCATGCGCCTTGACCGTATCGCTCACCTCGTTGCCACTTGCATCGGTAAACACCAGCTCGTACTCGCACGGCAAGACCTTACCTTGGACGGGTTCTTCCTGGATCAAGTTGACCGAGAA
>CABQNF010000292.1 GCA_902465465.1 uncultured Collinsella sp.
CCCAGCTGGGCGCCATCCGCAAGGACAACAACGTGCAGCTCGATCAGATGCGCGCGACGGTGGACGAGAAACTCTCCCGTACGCTCAACGATCGCCTGTCTGCATCGTTTAAGCAGGTGAGCGACCAGCTCGAGGCTGTGTACAAGGGTTTGGGCGATATGCAGTCCATTGCCACCGGCGTGGGCGACCTTAAGCGCGTGCTGGGCAATGTAAAAGCGCGCGGCATTTTGGGCGAGGTACAGCTGGGTGCAATTCTGGCGGACATTCTTACACCCGACCAGTATCTGGAAAACGTCGCCACCAAGCCCGGCGCCTCGGAGCGCGTTGAGTTTGCCGTCAAGCTGCCGGTGGACGAGGGCGACCCCGTGCTGCTGCCGATTGACTCCAAGTTTCCGGGCGACGCGTACGAGCACCTGCTCGACGCGCAGGAGTCGGGTGACGCGGAGGCCGTCGCCGCAGCGCGCAAGACGCTCGATATGATGGTGAAGCGCGAGGCAAAGGACATCTGCGAAAAGTACCTGAGTGTGCCGGCAACGACCAACTTTGGCATCATGTTCGTGCCGTTTGAAGGACTGTACGCCGAGGTCGTCAGCCGCCCCGGGCTTATCGAGACCCTGGGCCGCGACTATCACGTCAACGTTGCCGGCCCCAGCACCATGGCGGCCATTCTCAACAGCCTGCAGATGAGTTACCAAACGTTTAAGCTGCAAAAACGCACCGACGATGTACTGCGCGTGCTCTCCGCTGTCAAGGCCGAGCTGCCGCGCTATCAAAAGGCGCTGCGCCGCGCCCAGCAGCAGATCGAGACCGCGGGCAAAACGGTCGAGGGCATCATTACCACGCGCACCAACGTCATGGAGCGCAAGCTCAAGGACATCGACGCACTGGAAGATGCCGAGGAGGCCGACGAGATTTTGGGGCTTACGTCCGCGGAGCTGCTCGCAGACCAAAAAGACTAGGACTAATTGCAACAAGACGGTGGGGCGCCGGCGTAAACGCGGGTGCCCGCTGCTTTTCGCATCGCACTTGTCTGAAGCGTGCTCCAACGTGCAACAATGGCGTTTCGCCCTATCAGACGCGAAAGGAAGCCCATGTCCCAGAGAAGCACCAGCCCGCTCAGTCGCTCCACCGTGCGCCGCACGCTGCAGCGGTTTTGGGGTGTCACGCGCACGCAGCCGCTGATTGTCTTTCTCTCGGTATTCTCGTCGGCGGGCTACATCTTTTTGCTGACGTTTGCCAATACCTATGTGATGGCCCTCATTGTCGACCGCGTTCAAGCCGGTCCCGTGGCGGGTGACCAGGTGTTTGAGGTCTTCGGCCCCTATATCCTGGCGCTCGTACTCGTTAACCTGGTGGGTCAGATCCTCTCCAAGTTACAGGACTACACCGTCTACAAGCTCGAGATTGCAGGCAACTATCACCTGGCGCGTCTATGCTTCGACACGCTCTCCAACCAATCCATGACATTCCATACCAGCCGCTTTGGAGGATCGCTCGTGAGCCAGACGAGTCGTTTTATGAGCGGCTACACGGGGCTGGTGGACGTGACGGTGTATTCGCTCATCCCCACCATCACCTCGGTCATCTGCACCGTGGCTGCACTCGCCCCGGTGGTGCCGACGTTTACCGTGATCCTGGTGTGCATCATGGTCGTCTACATCGCGTTTGTCTGGCTTATGTACAAGCGCATCATGCCGCTTTCGGCCGCGACGTCCGCCGCGCAGAACAAGCTCTCGGGCGTGCTCTCCGACGCGGTCACGAACATCTTGGCCGTTAAGACCTGCGGGCGCGAGGACTTTGAACGCGATCTGTTCGACGCCGCCGATCGTGCCGCGCGCGATGCCGAGACGGTCTCGATGCACGCCATGATGCAGCGCAACTTTACGACCTCGGGTCTTATCGTCATCACCATGGCCGTGGTGAGTGTGTTCGTGGCGGGCGGCAACGCGTGGTTTGGCATCTCGGCCGGCTCGCTCGTCATGATCTTTACCTACACCTATAACCTCACCATGCGCCTGAACTACGTAAGCTCCATGATGCAGCGCATCAACCGCGCGCTCGGCGATGCGGCCGAGATGACGCGCGTGCTGGACGAGCCATGTTTGGTGGCAGACGACCCGGACGCCCCTGAGCTCAAAGTGACCGAGGGCGCGATTGATTTTGAGCACCTAAGCTTTGCGTACCGTGACGCTGCAGCGGGCGAAAGCGTGTTCGATGACCTGACACTTCATGTG
>CABQNF010000293.1 GCA_902465465.1 uncultured Collinsella sp.
CGACCTTTACGTCGTCAGAGCTGCTGGAACCGGCATCAGAACCAGAGGTGGCGTTGGACGAACCGCAGCCCGTCAGAGCAAGGGCGAGTGCCATGGCACCCGTGGCGGCAAATGCGCCAAGCTTCTTCAGCTTCATAATCAGTCTCCTTCCAATGACCCCGTATAATTCAGAGGTCTGCAAAAACTGTTGGCTATTATGCACCCGGAATTACGAATCTGCAATGAGAAAACTGATTGAAACAAACCCATAACGTGAATTGAATACTCTACTTTGTGACAGTCGTTACTGCTGCAATGACCTTAATAGTCTAATTTCAGCTGCATAACCTGCAAGTTCGTTCGGAGTCTCCAAAATAAACGGCAGCGAACGCAAACGGCCATTCGATACAATATTCTGCATAACCTGCATACCGCCACCAAATTCCTCGCCGCCAAGGTATCCCTTGCCGATGCACTCGTGACGATCTTTATGGGCGCCACAAGGGTTCTTCGAATCGTTGATGTGTACGGCATGCAAGCGATCGATACCCACCACGCGGTCGAACTCGTCGAGTACGCCGTCCAGATCATGGATGATGTCGTAGCCGGCATCGCTCACATGGCAGGTGTCCAAACAAACGCCCAGCTTATCGGACAGCTCTGGGCACTTGGCGGCAACGCCCTCGATAATGCACGCCAGTTCTTCAAAGCTACGGCCCACCTCGGTGCCCTTGCCTGCCATGGTCTCAAGCAATACCGTCGTCTGCTGTCCCTCAAACATCACCTGGCACAGCGTGTCGACAATCATCTGAATGCCGACGTCTGCCCCCTGTCCCACATGCGCACCGGGATGAAAATTGTAGTAGTTGCCGGGCAGTGCTTCCATGCGCTGCAGATCCTCGGCCATGGCCTCCAGGGCAAACTCGCGCGCTCGCTCCTTAGCGGAGCAGGGGTTATAGGTATACGGGGCATGCGCCACCAGCGGTCCAAAGTCGTTTTGCGCCATAAGCTCGCGCAGAGCCGCCACGTCATCCATGTCAAGGTCTTTTGCCTTGCCACCGCGCGGGTTGCGCGTAAAGAACGCAAAGGTATTGGCGCCAATGGACAACGCCGTCTCTCCCATTGCCCGATAGCTCTTCGTCGTCGAAAGATGACATCCGATCGTCAGCATCTCCAACTCCCCCTCATCAGTTGCGGTGAAATACGGTCTATTGGTGCCTTATTTTGGCGCAAACAGACCGTATTCCACCGCAAGTTATAAAAGGGGCATCAGAGATGTGGGCCGCCAGGCACCACGGGCGCCGGCGTCATGATCCCCTACGCGTCAGCGCCAAGTCCTAGAGGGCTAGACGGATTGCATCGATAATGCGCGCGCAGCGCTGCGTGGCGGCAAGGGGCATGACGGGACTCTCGAGTTTCCCCGCCCGGATGAGCTGGGTCGCATGCTGGATTTCGCCGTAGAAATCATCAACCTCAAATGGTGCATCGATTTCGAGTACTCGACCGTCGGAATACTTCACATGGGCGAGCTCGGGGCGATGGAGACGCTCGATTTCCAACGAGCCTCGCTCACAGGCAATCGTTAAGCGGCTTTCATATGTTGCTTTGCCGTCGCACACCATATGAATGGGTATACCGCCGACGCTCATACGGATCTCGTCGGCCCAATCGACGCGGCCGCCTGATACGTCACGCCAGCGAACTTCACGGGATGAAACCTCGCACGCGCCCGCGAGCAAATCCTCAAACCAACCGACCGCATAGCAGCCCATGTCATATAGACAGCCGCCCTGCAACGAATCAAGCAGATAGCCCGAAGGAGGCTCGCCGTAATCGAGCTTTTGCACGCTTTCAATCGAGACAATACGGCCAAGCTCACCCGACGCAAGCAAGTCCTTCACGCGAGTGCGCATCGGACAAAACCGATTCTTCATCGCCTCCATAAACAGCACGCCGCGCTCACGAGAGGCGGAGGCAATCGAGAGAGCCTCTTCCTCACTCAAAACGGCCGGCTTTTCGCACAGCACGGCCTTTCCGGCGCGCAGCGCGCGACAGGCCCAACGCGCATGCATGCCATGCGGAAGAGCCAAGTAGATTGCGTCGACATCGGTGTCGGCAATCAGCGCGTCATAAGCCGCATTGCCGTTATCGTCGACCGAGGCATGGCCATGCGCAGCATCGATCGAAAACGCTCGGCAAAATTCCTCGACATGTGCAGGAGTGCGGCCGGCCGCAGCCACCAGCCGT
>CABQNF010000294.1 GCA_902465465.1 uncultured Collinsella sp.
GCCGATCATGTTGCCCTCAAATGGCATCCAGTAGCTCACCGGGCTCTCGTATTTGGGCTTACCGGTCTCGGGGTCCTTGGCTCCGATCAGGGTGCTGCCGCCGTCGTTGCTGTTGATTTGCCACACGCCCTCGGGGGTGGCGTCTTCGCCCGGTTTGCCGGAAATAAAGTTGGCCTCCCAAACGATATTACCGTTCTCGTCATAGTAGCGCGCGTGCTGCTCGGACAGGTCAACGTCGATATACGCCTTCCAGTCGGGCTCTCCCTTTGCGGTAAAGGTGTCGGCCTTCTGGGAGTACTTGATCTCGATTTCGCCGGTCTGCTTGTTGTTAATGGCGTCCTCGACCTGCTTGGCGAGCGAGCTGCTGTCGATGGACCAACCAAAGTCACCGCCTTCGACGGCGCACTGCTTGCCATCGGCGCGCGTCCACCAGCGAGTGGAGCCCACGGTATTAAAGCCGTTGGCGAGCTCGGCTGCCCAGCTGCTGATCTGCGACGTATCGAGCGTGGGGTTGGCCGGATCGGCAAAGCTGATCCACTGCAATACAGAGCTGCCATCAACTTTGCCGGCATCCTCGCCGTTGAGCTTGAGGGTCACGTTGACGCCCAGGAAGTTGTTGGCGGCATCGCATGCGGCCTGAATCTGATCATCGGTCAGCGTTCCATTGAGCGGCTCATAGGCATCGTTGCCGAGCTTGGAAAGATCGACGGTCTCGGCCAGCGAGGCAAGCTCGAGCTCGGCATACTTAATGACATGCTCGCGGTTGAGTTTTTCGTTGGAGCGCGCCTTCTCGACGGTAAACTTGCCGGCCTGCTCGTCATAGGAGCTATTGGCCTCGAACGTGCTCGAACGGCCCTCGTTAAACTCGTCGATGGCGGTGCCCAGGTTCTCCTCAAACTGCTTTTGGTCAAAGGTGTCGGAGAGCATGGACAGGTCGACGTCTTGATCAAGATCGACTTCGTTAGAGGTAGCAGTTGTTTTGGTCTTGCCACTTAAGGATTCCACAAGGCGGACCGGCCATACAAAGGCTTCGTTGTGGCTGATGATTTCTTTTGCGGCAGCTTCGCCGTCGACGATGGGCTCATCGGACTCGGGCTGATATGTCCAGTTAAAGTCATCGCCTGTCACGGTGAGCTTATAGTGCTTCCATGCCGAGTTGACCTTGGTGGCGGCAGACGAAGCGTTGGAGAACGAGACGTCGACGCCGGCGATGGTGGTGTTGGGGTAGGCTACCTGCGAAAATGCTACGACGCCTACGATATAGACAATGACGATAAGACCCAGGACGACAAAGAGCGTCGTCTTTTTGCCCGACTTATTGTTGCCGGCGGACTTGCGCGCGGGGCCGCGATCGCCTCGAGCGTGCGTGGGGGGCTGCTTGGGCGCATTGCCGTTTGCCTGGCGCTGCTGACGTTGTTGACGCTGCTGTCGCTGTTGGTTCGGGCGTTGGGAAGCGTTTGCTGCACTACGCTGCTGACCGTGGCTCGGCGCGATAGGACGCGGCGACTGAACGCCGCCGGTGTGCCTGCTCGGCTGCTGCGGATCGGGAATCAGTTGAGTTCGATCGTTTTGCGACATCGTATGCATATCCTTCGATTTTCGCCTTGCGGTTCATCGTGTTTTTACTGGGCTTGCATTATAGCGATTGCCCTGCTGTTTGTGGTACGGAAACGGTGGCATTCAAAAGAGGTGGGACATTTGTCCCACCTTTGAGTCGTTCTTTGCCGCTCACACCGCATTTTGCACAGGCGGAAAGTGCGGCCGGAGCCTGCGCGATGCCGCCCTTTGCCGTCTCGCGCAGCGTGGCCGGCAACGCGTGACCCACCGAGAGCATGACATGTGCCATCTGGTCAAACGGCACCAAGCTCTTAATGCCTGCGAGGGCGAGTTGTGCCGAGCTAAAGGCCGCTGCCACGCCGATGGCGTTGCGGTTTTGGCAGGGCACCTCCACGAGGCCACCGACGGGGTCACAAACGAGGCCCAGCAGGTTGCTCAGCGCGATGGAACTAGCGTCGAGCGCCTGCTCGGGCGTGCCGCCGAGCATCTGCACCAGCGCGGCGGCTGCCATGGCGGCGGCGCTTCCCACCTCGGCTTGGCAGCCGCCCTCGGCGCCGGCAACGCAGGCGCTCGTGGTGAGGTTGAGGCCGATGGCGGCTGCGCAGTAGAGCGCGTCCATGACTTGCTCGTCGTCGAGCTGCAGGCGATCGGCGAGCGCCAGCACGCA
>CABQNF010000295.1 GCA_902465465.1 uncultured Collinsella sp.
TGGCAAGGACATCATCCCCAAGCTGCTCGGCGAGAACAAGCGCCTGTACAGCTACGAGTTCCACGGCTTTTGGAAGGATGTCGGCACCATCGCCAGCTTCCACGAGACCTCGATGGACCTGCTGGGCAACAACCCCGAGTTCGATCTGTTTGACAAGCACTTCCCCATCATGTCCAACATCACCACGCGTCCGCCGCACTACATTGGTCCGGACGGCCGCCTGGACGACTGCCTGGTCTCCAACGGCTGCAAGATCTACGGCACCGCTCGCCACTCGATCCTTTCGACCGATGTCATCATCGAGGAGCGCGCCGTGGTCGAGGACTCCGTGCTGCTGCCGGGTGCGCACGTTAAGAGCGGCGCACACATCTGCCGCGCTATTTTGGGCGAGAACTCCACGGTCGAAGAGGGCGTGAAGCTCGGCTCTGTCGATACCACCAAGGATACGGCCGTCGTTGGAAATGACGTCGTTATCGGGAAGGGGGAATGATCCGATGATCAATCGCAAGGCCATCGGTTACATCACCGCTAACTACTCTTCGACCTACGGCAGCGTGCTGCTCAAGGACCGCCCCATCGCGTCCGTTCCGTTTTTGGGCCGCTACCGCCTGATCGACTTTCCGCTGTCCAACATGATGAATGCCGGCATTAAGACCGTCGGCGTCGTCATGCCGGGCAACTACCGCTCGCTGATCGACCACGTGGGCTCGGGCAAGGACTGGGGCCTGGACCGCAAAAAGGGCGGCCTGTTCATGGTGCCCGGCAACGCGTATGGCACCACCAAGGGCGGCATGCGCTTCCTGCTGCGCGACATCATCTCCAACAAGACGCTGTTCCAGCGCTCGGACAAGCCCTATGTCGTGATGATGGGCACCAACATCATCTTTAACATGGACCTCAACACCATCATCGACGCGCACGAGAACTCCGGTGCCCAGATGACCGTGGTGTACTGCAAGGCCACGCACAACGTCGATGACGAGACCAAGCTGGAAATCAACGAGAACGGCCGCCTGACGGGCGTGAGCGCCGGCGTCGTGTACGGCGATAACGCTTCTATGGACTGCTGCATCGTCAACCGCGAGACGCTGCTCGAGATCATCGACCACTACCAGGCCGCCGACTATCTGGACCTGCTCGAGGCACTTCAGGGCGACTTTGGCAACATCGACGTGTGCAGCTACGAGTACAAGGGCGAGGTTGTGGGCGTGTTTAGCGAGAAGTCGCTGTATCGCCGCAGCATGGACCTGCTCGACCAGACCGTAGCCGACCAGCTCTTTGACCCCGAGCGTCCGATCCTGACCAAGGCTCACGACGTGCCGCCTTCGCGCTATGCGACCGGCAGCCACGCCTGCAACTCGATTATCTCGGCCGGCTGCATCATCAAGGGCACCGTGCGCAACTCGATCCTGTCGCGCGGCGTCGTGGTCGAGGAGGGCGCATCGGTGACCAACTCGATCATCAACCAGAGCTGCATCATCAAGAGCGGCGCCCGTGTTGAGAACGCCATCCTGGACAAGAACAACGTGGTTCCCACCAACACCGAGCTTCGCGGCACGCCCGAGAACATCCTGGTGCTGGGCAAGGCTCCGTTAACTTCCGATACCACCATCGTACGTTAACGTTGGCACCGCAACATCGCTCGTAACATGTAGAATAGCCGCCCGGTTAGCGCCAGGCGGCTATTCTCGAATTGCAACATGGGAGACAATATGGCAGATTCCAGCAAAAAGATGCAGATCGTGTTTGCCTCGGCCGAGTGCGCACCGTTTGTTAAAACCGGTGGCCTGGGCGACGTGGCGGGCTCGCTGCCTGCGGCGCTTGTGCGCGCCGGCGCCGAGGTCATCGTGATGGTGCCCAAGTACGCAACCATCAAGGACGAGTACAAGGCGCAGATGGAGCACTTTGCCGACTTTTACGTGAGCCTGGGCTGGCGCAACGAGTACTGCGGGCTGGAGAAGCTCGAGCACGACGGCGTCACCTATATGTTCGTGGACAACGAGCGCTACTTTGCGCGCGACTATCCGTACGGCTTCTTTGACGACGGCGAGCGCTTCGCGTTTTTCTCCAAGGCCATCACCGAGAGCCTGCAGCACCTGCCCGAGGGCTTTGAGTGTGACATCCTGCACTGCAACGACTGGCAGACGGCGCTGGTGCCCATCTATCTGAAGGATGTGGCCACCCGCTGGCCGGAGGTGCGGGGCATCCGCACG
>CABQNF010000296.1 GCA_902465465.1 uncultured Collinsella sp.
AGCTGCTGCGCACCCGCCCCGAGGTGCTCGATAAGTACCAAGAGCGCTTCCGCTACATTAGCGTCGACGAGTATCAGGACACCAACCACGTCCAGTACGAAATCGCCAACCTGCTGGCCGCCAAGTACCAAAACCTCATGGTCGTGGGCGACGACGACCAGTCCATTTATAGCTGGCGTGGCGCCGACATCACCAACATCCTGGACTTTGAGAAGGACTTTAAAAACTGCAAGACCGTCAAGCTGGAGCAGAACTATCGTTCCACGGGTCACATCCTGAGCGCCGCCAATGCCGTGGTGCGCCACAACTCGCAGCGCAAGGACAAGCGCCTGTTTACGGCCGAGGGCGATGGCGAGAAGATCCAGGCCTTCCAGGCGAGCGACGAGCGCGACGAGGGCCGCTGGATTGCCGGCGAGATTGAGAAGCTGCATGCCAAAGGCACGAGCTACGACGACATCGCCGTGTTCTATCGCACCAACGCCCAGTCGCGTATTCTCGAAGATATGTTTCTGCGCGCGGGTGTGCCCTACAAGATCGTGGGCGGCACGCGATTCTTCGACCGTGCCGAGATCCGCGACGTCATGGCCTACCTCAAGATGATCGTGAACCCGGCCGACGAGATGAGCGTCAAGCGCGTCATCAACACACCTCGCCGCGGCATCGGCTCCACCTCGATCCAAAAGATCGAGCAACTGGCGCGCGACAACCGCTGCTCGTTCTTCCAAGCTTGCGAGATCGCGTGCGCCGAGACCGGCATGTTTAGCGCCAAGGTGCGCAATGGCCTGTCGAGCTTTGTCTCGCTAGTGCGCGAGGGTCGCCGCATGGACGGCGAGCTCAAGGACGTCGTCGAGATGATTGTCGATAAGACGGGCCTGCTGCAGGCTTTCCGCGCCGAGGGCACCATGGAGTCCGAGAGCCGTGCCGAGAACATTCAGGAATTCCTGGGCGTCGCCGCCGAATTTGAGGAGACGCACGAGGATATCGAGGGTACGCTCGAGAGCTTGGAAGAGCTGCGCGCAGCCGGTGTTGCCGATGTGCCTGCCGAGCCCGAGTCCGTCGTGGTGAGTGCGCCCGCGCCCGAGCCGGGGCCGTCCGCCCCGGCATCCTCGTTTGAGGCGCTTGTCGGCGCCCGTGACGCCGCGGGCGCCAATCCGCTCGATAGCCTGGCCGCTCCAGCGTTGTCTCCGCAGGATGCCCTGGCCGCCGCCATCGCGGGCAACGCGTATGCCGCGCCGACGGAGATGCCGGCGGGTGCCGTGCATGCCGACGAGATTGAGCGCACCTACGGTCCGCTCACCTGTAAGGCGCTGCCGGCACTCATGGAGTGGCTGGCCCTGCGCTCCGACTTGGATTCCCTGGCCGGCGAGACGCATGCCATTACCATGATGACTATCCACTCCGCCAAGGGCCTGGAGTTCCCGGCGGTGTTCGTGGCCGGCATGGAGGAGGGCATCTTCCCGCACGTGCACGACTTTGGCGGCAGCGATGACCCGGGCAAGCTCGAGGAGGAGCGTCGCCTGGCCTACGTCGCCATCACGCGTGCCCGTAAGCGCCTGTTCCTGACCTATGCGGCCACGCGTCGCACCTACGGCTCGACCTCTGCCAACCCGCGCTCGCGCTTCCTCAATGAGATTCCGTTTGAGGATATCGAGTTTAGCGGTATCGGTTCTGCCGGTTTTGAGGGCACGGGCTGGGAGAAGCGCGGCGACCGTCACGGCACCTTTGGTTCGGGCGTGGGTTCGGATATGTATGGCGGCAAGGTGTTCGGTTCGCATACGCGCTCGACCGGCGGTTCCGGTTCGCGCGGCGGATCGAGCTTTGACGATTTCTTTGGCGGCAGCAGCTACGGGACCGAGCGCCATCGTGGGGTCTCGCCCGACGCCGGCCGTGTTGCCTCGACCTTTGGTTCGGGTGCGCCGCGAGCCAAAAAGCCGTCATCTAAGGTGTCGCCGACGGTGGAGCGCAAGGTCGATCGCGCCAGCGCATCGCAGGACTTTGCTGCGGGCGATACCGTGAGCCACAAGACCTTTGGCACGGGTACCGTGATCTCGGTCGCTGGAGACATGATCGAGGTTCAATTCGAAAAGACCGGCCAGACCAAAAAGCTGATGAAAGGTTTTGCACCGATTGTCAAGCTGTCGTGATCCTGGCGGACCTGGGCGGGCGTATGGGGCAACATCGGTCGCGAGTTCCGCACGAGCCGG
>CABQNF010000297.1 GCA_902465465.1 uncultured Collinsella sp.
CCTTTCCGGTTTCGCGATCGAGTTTTTGCGAGACGACGCGACTGACGCCGTCGGCTTGCATCGAGACGCCATAGAGGACGTCAGCGTCCTCCATAGTACGGCGCTGATGCGAGATAACCAAGAGCTGCGTATCGGAACGCAACACATCGAGCGCGCCGATGAGCTTGGACAGGTTGGCGTCATCGAGCGCCGCCTCGACCTCGTCCAGCACATAGAACGGCACCGTGCGCGTGCGATACACGGCAAAGAGCAGGGCGAGCGCCGTCAGACTCTTCTCGCCGCCCGACATGAGCATCATCTTGGTGATGCGCTTGCCGCGCGGCTGCGCCACGACCTCGATACCCGTCTCGGCAGGATGCTCGGGATCGGTCATCTCCAGATGAGCCTGGCCGCCCGGGAAGAGCATAGCGAAGATCTCGCGGAAGTTCGCGTCGACCTTCTCAAACGTCACCAGGAACGCCTTGCGCATCTTGCGGTCGATGGCCACCGTGATCTTGGTGAGCGCCTTGCGCGCGCTCTCCAGATCGGCCAGCTGCTCCTCGATGTAGTCGGCGCGGCGCTTGAGCTGCTCGTACTCCTCCATGGCAACTTGGTTAACGGGACCAAGGTTGTTGATCTGGCGCACAAGCTGGTTGAGCTCGCGCTCGGCGGCGTCGCGGTCGGTGGGAGCCGGAAGCATGAGCGCTTCCTCGAGCACCGTGGTGCCATCGGCGGTAATGGCCTTAATGGCGGCCTCTACCTGCACCTCGAGCTTACCACGCGCGACCTTGAACTCGTTTTGCGTGGCGGAGGCGGTATCGACCCGCTCCTTAGCGCGGGCAACCTCCGCCTTGGCATCCTCGATGGTCTTCTTGAGCGAAGCGGAGTCCGCCTCCTCCAGAGAGGCCTGGTCACGCAAGCGCGCTGCCCAATCCGATGCGCGCTCCAGCAGGGCCGAATAGCGCTCGTGCATGGGGTCGACGCGCAGACGCAGCAGCTCGAGTGAGCGCGAGGCCTGGCGTGTTCCGCGGATACGACGGTCGATGCCCTCAAGACGATGCTCCAGGTCGGGCACGCGACCCTTCAGCGAACGCAGGCGCTCGCTCGTCTGGGCTAGGCGAACCTTGGCGTCGGCGAGCTTGCCGGCGGCCTCGGAATCGTCACGGCGAACGCGGTCGAGTTCGTCGTTGGCCTCGGCAATCTGCAAGCTCAGATCGCTTGCCTGCGCGCGGGCCTCGTCACGCGAACGGGTGAGCTCATCAACCCGCGGGCGCGCAGCGCGAACGGCTTCGGAGGCCTGCTCGCGACGCTTGGAGATGCGCACGCGCTCGACCTCGGCATTGTTGGCGCTTTGCTCCAAGCGGCCGATCTCGGAGAGCAGCGAGCGGCGCTCGCCCTCAAGACGGGCGATCTCGCCGGCGGCATCGTCCTCAGCGGCACGCGCTTCCTCAACGGCCGCGTTGGCCTCGACGACCCGATCCGACACATGCTCAAACACAGCGGCCAAATCGGGCTCAAGCCCCTCCAGCTCGCGAATGCGACGCTTACGCTCCAGAGCACCCGACGCCTCGCCGGCATCGAGGCCCACACGCACCAGGCCGCCGCAGGCGACGCGGGCGCCATCGGGGGTCACGTAAGTCACGCCGTCAACGACCGGCGCCGAAAGCGCGGCAGAAAGATCGTCCACGACGTAATAGCCGCCGAGCAGCGCCTCGACGACGGGTCCGTAGCCTGCGCGCACGGACAGACGATCAACCAGACGGGTACCGGAGGCGCCCACAGCGGCGGTAGAGCCGCTCACGCCGCGCGCCACCAGCAGTGCCTCGCCCGAGGCCTTATTTTGGTCCAGAGCCGCACGACCGGCACGCTCAAGCGTGGCGGCGTCATCAAACAAAAGAGCATCGATATCGCCGGCAAGCAGCTGCTCGACCAGGCCTTCGAGCTCACGAGGAGCCTCGAGCACGTCGCCCAAACGACCCGAGACATCATCGCCCAGCGCACCCATCAGACGGCTCACGAGCGGCGAGCTGTCGGCCATGCGGGCATCGAGTTTCTTTTGGCTGGCAAGCTCCGAGCGCACCTCGGATAACTTGTTGCGTGCCTCGCTCTCGCGGGCACGCAGGTCCTTCAGGGCCGCGCGTGCCGTCTCGGTGGCCTCACGCGCATCAACCTGAGCCTGGCGCGCTTCCTCAAGAGCGCCCTCAAGCTCCTCGGCGCGGTTGC
>CABQNF010000298.1 GCA_902465465.1 uncultured Collinsella sp.
TCAATCCCTGCAACTCTAACAGAATGTGACAAAGGGACAGTCCCTTTGTCACATTCGCGGCGTGGCTGCCGCCTAAACCGTCACAACATTCGATGAAAATCTCGAAAACGAGGAAAAACGTCGAATGTTGTGACGGTTTTCGTGTCCGGCGCGGGTGAGCTTCGGTGCCGTCTGGGGGTATAAGACTAGCGAGTGTTTATTTGCGAGGCCTAAGGGGCGCCCCGTATGGATATCGATAACTTTGAATGGTGGTATAGCGAGGGTGAGGCTCCGGACGAGGAGTGGGACGAGCCCACGCCGCGTGACGTGTCGAGCGACGAGGACGGGATCGGCAACGACGTCGCCGCCGACTCGGACGCTGCCCTCGACCCCGTCGAGCCCCTGACCTTCGAACAAGCTTGGGCCCAAGCCGAGGCAGACGAGGCCAAGGCCGACGCTACGGCCACGCTCGGCGAGCCAGCCGACATGTCGATCTCGCCGGCAAAGACCCCGCAGCCGCGTCACACCATCGATCCCGACAGCACGGCATCCTTCAGTATTCTCGACGTGCCCTCGCAGGGTGCCCAGGCGCCCGCGCCCACACGTCGCCCCAATCTGTCTCGCGAGGAAGATGCAGGATGTCGCTCTCTGCTTGGCCCCATCCTTATCGCCTTCATGGCCGGCGTTATCGCATGCTCGGTGATTGGAAACGTCTGGAGCCATGTTGAACAACAGCGAAAAGACGCCGCCAAGGTCGAGATGTCTATCGAGCAATCGCTCGGCCGCACGCGCTCGGTACATGTGTCGGTCGAGGTCAAGGACGGCGCGACGTGGGACACCGCGCGCGGCGACAGCCAAATGCTCATCCACATCGTGGGGCGCACGCTCAAAGGGCAGACGATTGACGAGTATCAATACGTCAATTCCGCTGGTGACGGCATCGAACTTAAGCCCGGCGACTACGAGCTCACCGTCGATGAACCGCCCGTCGCCACCGACGGCACGCGCTTCCGTGCCTCAAAGCGCATGGTCCCCGTGAGCTTTAACTCACAGGCGCCCGACACGGTCGACACCACACCGCAGGGCGGGTTCGACCTTTACGTGGATACCCAGTAGGAGCTCGCTGCTCATTCCGCTATGGCTACTCAATAATCGCCTGCCGTCCCGTCCCGCCGCCAAGAGTGGGACAATAGCCCTCGACACTATTGTTTACTTTTGGAGGAAGTAGCATGTCTACCGTCACTACCATCAAGCGCGGCGGCCTCACCGCGGCCATCGATTCCATGGGCGCCCAGCTCACGAGCCTTGCCCTCAACGGCAACGAGTATCTGTGGCAGGGCGACCCCGCCTTTTGGGGCAAGCATGCGCCCATCCTGTTCCCCATTGTGGGCTCGCTGCGCAACAACACGGCAACGTCTGCGGCCGGCACCTGCGAGATGCCGCGCCACGGCCTCGCGCGCATCGTCGAGCACAAGCTGGTCGAGGTTTCGGAGGACGGCTCCTCGGTAACGTACGAGATCACCGATACGCCCGAGTCGCTCAAGGCCTTTCCGTTCCACTTTAAGCTCAACATGACCTATGCCTTGACCGGCGACGCCACCCTCACGCAGACCTTTGCCGTCACCAATACCGGCGACGTGGACCTGCCGTTCTCGGTGGGCGGCCACCCCGCATTTAACGTGCCCGCCCCCGGTGCCGAGGACGAGGCGTTCGAGGATTACGAGCTGGCATTTACCGGGGCTTGGACCAACGAGGCCCCCATCATCACGCCCGACGGTCTTATGACGTTCGAGGGTAGTTACAAGGCTCCCGATAACTCGGACGTGCTGCCCATCACGCACCGCAGCTTCGATAACGACGCCATCATGTTCACCGATACCCCGGGCTCCACGCTCACGCTGCGCGGTCGCAAGTCGGGCCACGGCGTCAAGATCGACTTTGAGGGCTTTAAGTACATCGGCGTGTGGTCTGCCGCCAACGACGCTCCGTTTGTGGCGCTCGAGCCCTGGACCGGTCACACCACCATGGACACCGAGGACGACGTTTTTGAGCACAAGGCCAACACCATTACGCTGGCGCCGGGCGAGACGGACGTCCGCAGCTTTAGCGTCACTTTGCTCTAGAGGTTCCGCCGTTCTGACGAACGGCGGGCCGGTCGACGCTGCGCGCCACCCAGAGCGACAATTTGTCATTCAAAAGGCAAGGCATGACCAGAAGGTCTA
>CABQNF010000299.1 GCA_902465465.1 uncultured Collinsella sp.
GACGGTCGAGCGGCAAGCGGCCTCGAGTTTGTCGTGCAGGGCGATCCATCCATAAACGACGACGTGTATTCCTATACCTGCGAGGCACGCGCGGACGGTAAGAACTTGGCAACGGTTCGCCTATCGTGCGACCTCGAGCTCAAGGTCGGGGCGTACGCGCGTGTTATCGGTCGCGTTTCACGTTTTGAGAACGATGCATATGGACGATCGCGCGTGCTCCGAGGCGAGGTGCGCAAGGTTCAAGCCGTTCGGATTGTGTCGGTCGATGAGGGCTCTCCGGGGCCGCTGCTTCGACTGCGAAATGGGCTGCTTGCGTCCATCGCGCCTGCGACCGACCCGGCGCGTGCGCTCATAGCCGGTGTCGTCTGTGGTCGTTCGGCCGAGCTGCGCGCCCAACCGGCGGGCGACTGGTTTTCGGTGACGGGAACGGCGCATCTTATCGCCGTCTCGGGCAGCCATTTGGCTATCGTGGGGTTTGTAATCGAGGGTGTATTGCAAAAGACTCGGTGTTCGCGTGGTCTTCAGCGGGCGATATTGGCGATAACGCTTGTGGGCTACGCTGCCTTTACGGGCGCGTCTCCCTCGGCCGTGCGCGCGTGCTGCATGGTGTTCGCGACGCTTGTCGTAAACGGCGCGGGGCGTCGCCGGCACGGCGCATCGGCTCTCTTCGTAACCATGTCCATCTTTGTGCTACTGCGGCCGACGGTGCTGTTCGAGATGGGCTTTCAGCTTTCATGTGCCAGCGTCTTTGCCATTTTGTGCTTTTGCCCCTATGCGACCTACGCTTTGGGTGAGCTGGGTGTGCCATCGGGCGTCGCCAGCATGCTTTCCGTCACGCTGTGCTCGCAACTGGCGACTCTTCCCATTACCATTCCCGCCTTCGGTACGTTCTCTCTCATTGCTCCGCTGGCAAATGCGGTCATCGGTCCGGTGGTGAGCGTACTGCTTGCTGTGTCGATCGTGCTTGTTCCCTTTTCGCTCGTGGCGCCGTTGCGGACTTGGGCGCTCGTTGTGCCCAAAATTGCCGCCCGCTGCGCGTTGTTCTTCGAGCAGCTGTTTGCCGCCGTGCCGGGTGCATCCGTGAGCGTGCCGCCCGATAGCATGTGGATTTACCTAGTGCCGTGTTTGCTGGCGGTTCTGCTGGTCTGGTGGCCGCGTCCCCGTGCACGTCCTATGGCGGTGGGGCTTGCATGCCTGGTGCTCTTGGCTGCGATTCCGTACGTCTACTGGGATCGATTCGCGCCGCCTTCGGTGACGGTGCTCGATGTGGGCCAGGCCGATGCGATTCTTGTCCGCCAGGACGGCGCAGTAGCACTCGTCGACTGCGGGCTCGACGAGCGCGTGGTAGCGGCGTTGGTTCGCAATAACGTGCACCATATCGATGCCGTCTTTGTGACGCATTGGGATGAGGACCACTGGGGTGGTCTGCCTGCCGTGCTCGAACAGTTTTCGGTCGGAACGATTGCCGTGGCGGCTGATGCGCTGGAGGATGCTCCTGTTGAGGTATTGAACCGACCTGGCGTTGAGTATCGGCAGGTGCGCCGTGGGGATACGGTCGACATCGGCTCATTTTGCGCCCGCGTGATGTGGCCATTCGAGTCCGTGGATGGCGAGGGAAATGAGGACTCGCTTGTCCTGCTGCTCTCTTATGTTCAGGCAAGGGCCTGCGTATGCTCCTCACCGGTGATGCCGAGCTCGACCAAGAACGGGAATTCGTGCAGGAGGTGGGGGATATCGATGTACTTAAACTTGGGCATCACGGCTCCAAGGTTTCAGTCGATGGTGAGTTGCTGGACGTCCTGAGACCCGAGCTTTCCCTCGCGAGCGCCGGCAAGGGGAATCGATACGGTCATCCGTCGGATGCCTGCATCGATGCCGTTCAGGAAGCGGGCGGTGCGTTCGCATGCACCATCGAACACGGTGATATCACCATCAGCCCGACCGCAAAGGGCTTTGCGATGCGATGCCAGCGACCGTGATGACGTCGTTGGCGTGTGGTGGGCCCCTGGGCTAGAATGGCACGGAGCGAATACGAAGGCCTGCGGGAGGGGAGCGCAATGTCCGAAAGCGGTCTGCTGCCGGCATATCTGATCGTCGGTACCGACGGAGTCAAGCGCGATCACGCCGTCTCGCGTATGAAAG
>CABQNF010000300.1 GCA_902465465.1 uncultured Collinsella sp.
GAAAGTCCCAGGTAAACACGCTTGCCCTTAACGGCAACAGCGCCTTCGCCAAGCGACACATCAGCCGGCTCAGCATCAAGCACGCGAACCGACTTGCCGGCAATCACACAACGAGCGGGAGCGGTGTCGGACGAGGCAAGCACATGACGCACACAATCAAGTGCCGCCATCTGAGGGTCAAGACGCATCTCCTGCTTAGAAATCTTGGCAGCATGGGTAACAAGCGACTCATCCTGTTCAGTCCACACGGCGGTGCCATCGGCAAGCGAAGGAAGCGTATCGGCAAGCAGTTTGCCGCCAAGCTCACCAAGCTCCATGGTCAGCGCCTCAGCATGCTTACCGGCAACCGACGTGGAAGCCTGAGCACAATAAGCACCAGTATCCACGCCATGCCCAATGCGCATAATGGAAACGCCAGCAACCTCATCACCAGCAAGAATGGCACGCTGAATGGGAGCAGCACCACGCCAACGAGGCAGCAAGGACGCATGAACATTCACAATACCAAGCGGCGCCATTTGCAGCACCTCATCGGGCAAAATGCAGCCATAGGCAGCCACACAGAAAATATCGGCATCTGCAGCCTGGAGCGCCTCAACTACCTCCGGCGTCATACGATTGGCCTCAACGACTGGCAACCCCAGCTCAAGCGCCTTAGCCTTAACAGGAGACGACTCCAACTTTTTACCACGCCCACGAACAGCATCGGGACGAGTAACAACAAGTGCAATCTCGTTCCCAGCCTCAACAAGCGAAGTAAGCGAAGGCACAGCAAAATCAGGCGTACCCATAAAAACAATACGCATAAAGAACGTCTCCCCTCAACCAAAGCCGAGACGGCTACAAATTAACAGCGGAAAGCCGAGTCACCAGCCCATCCGCAATAACAATTCAACAAGAACAAATATACCCAAAACCAAAGAAAGAGCCGCCATAAAAGCAGCTCTTTCAGCAAAGCAATTATCAGCGAAGACGCCCCTCCCTGGCCCAACGGCACCCGGGCGAATCGAGCCAGAACAACGCAGTCCCCGGTACTGAGCGCCCACATATCGTCCCGCGCGCAGTTTCGCAGCAAAGCGAGAATGTTTGAGTACGGGATGATATGTGGGCGCTCAGCACCGGGGACGGTGGGACCTACTCCGTCTCGCCCGGTCGAGCGCCGCGGGCCAGGGCGTCCTGGTACTCCTTGACTGCCTTGATCCTCTGCATCGGCTTTAGTCGCTCAAACATGGTGTTGCCGTGCAGGTGATCGATCTCGTGCTGCAGGCACACGCAGAACAGGTCGCCCGTGGCCTCATAGCGAATCAGGTTGGCATCCAAGTCGTACGCCTCGACCACAACATGGTCGGGACGCTCGATCTCGCAGCTAATGCCAGGAATGGAAAGGCAGCCCTCGCTAAAGGGCACCAGATGGTCGCTCTGCTCCACAATCACGGGGTTAATGAGCACATACGGGTCGTAATCGCTCTTGTCGCTGTAGTCGCAGTCGATGGTGACAAGCTGAATGAGCTCGCCAATCTGCGGGGCAGCCAGGCCGCAACCGCCGTTATCGAACATCATTTTCTTCATCTTCTCGGCAAGTACCTCGATCGCCGGGGCGATCTCCTCGATGACGGCGCACTCCTGGCGCAGGCGAGGGTCGGGCGACAGTACGATTCCGTTGGCTTCCATGGCCATCCTTTCGAGTTGTTACATCAAATCATAGGCGTCGACGTCAACGCTCACGCTCACGCCGCGCAAAGAACCCACCTCTTTGAGGCAGGCGTCGATATCATCAGAGACATGGTACCCCACGGGCGACTTCACAAGCAGATGGAAGCGGTAACGGTCCTTGGCTCTCTCGATTACACACGAAGCCGGGCCCAGCACCTGCGGCACGGCACTCCCCGCCCGCAAAAAGTCGGGCGCGGCGGCATGCCAGCGACGCTTAAGAAGCTTTGCGATACGTCCGATGTAGTTCTGCGCGTCGTCTCGGTTCGCCGACCACACCAAGATGTTGACCAAACGAACAAACGGCGGGTACAGCGCGTCGCGGCGCTGGTCCAGGTCGTAGTCGGTAAAGATCGAACGGTCGTGCTCGGCGACGGCGCGAATGACCGGATCCTCGGGCAGGTAGGTCTGGATGATCACCTCGCC
>CABQNF010000301.1 GCA_902465465.1 uncultured Collinsella sp.
CCCGCCGTGCCGGAAAGCGCGACATCGCTGGTTGGATTGTAGGCAAAGGGATCGGATGCCGGCTGTGCCTGATCTGCCGGCTGAGCGGGGGCCTGAGCAACAGGCTGGCCCTCTGAATCCGGAGTGGCGAAACGACTGCCCTGGACGCCTGCCTGCGTCTTGGGGGCATCATCGCCCGCACCGGAGGTACGGAAGTGGTTACCCACTGGTGCTCCTTATCGTCGTGCGTTTAAACTACATGAGCGCTTTGTATTTTAGCAGCATTAGCTTTGCTGCACATAAGAAGCATGGCGTGGTTAGGGATCCCGTCGGCCGGACACAGGGTTACTCTCCAAATCGTCCTCGGACATGTCGGAGCCCCCGCTGCGCGCTTCGCGCGGCGGGGGCTCCTCCGTCCTGCGGAAAGATTTGGAGAGTAACCCTGTGCCCGGCCTGCGATAACTAAGGGGTCGCCGCGTTTATCTTGAGGTGCTGCATATACAAAGCTGGAAGGGTCTGAATTGCGCTTTGTCGATATATGCCCTTTTTCCTGATGGGACCGTGCTTGAGGGGCGTCTTCATGAGTTGCGGTGAAATAGGGACTGTTTTACCAGTTAAAAGGTCTAATCAGTCCCTATTTCACCGCAACTGAAACAGGGGCGCTCTCCAAGAGAGCGCCCCTGCCGGGTTTCCATAGTTCTGGCGAAGCAGTCCTTGAGATCCGCCTTGCCTTATGCCAAGAACTCCTTGGTGGTCGCCACGATGTTGGCGGCGTCCAGGCCATACTTGTGCAAGAGCTCGGCACCCGGGCCGGACTCGCCAAAGGTGTCGTTGACGCCGATCTTCTTGAGGGGCGTCGGGCACTGCTCGCACAGGACGTCGGCAACGGCGCTGCCCAGGCCACCGATTACAGAATGCTCCTCGACGGTCACGACGTGGCCGGTCTTGGTGGCGCTCTTGACGATCAGGTCGGCATCGATGGGCTTGATGGTGTGCATGTTGATGACCTCGGCGTCGATGCCCTCGGCAGCGAGCTGCTCGGCGGCCTCGAGAGCCTCGCCGACCATCAGGCCGCAGGCGATGATGGTGACGTCGGACAATGCCCTTACCCAACTCGAAGTTGTAGGTCTCGGGGTCGTTGATAACCGGCGAGGCCAAACGAGCGAAGCGCATGTACACCGGACCGTCGCACTCGTAGGCGGCGCGCGTCACGGCGCGGGCCTCGACGTCGTCGGCAGGAACGATCACAGTCATGCCGGGGATGACGCGCATGAGGGCGATATCCTCGCAGCACTGGTGCGTGGCACCATCCTCGCCCACCGAGATACCGGCGTGCGTGGCACCAATCTTAACGTTGAGGTGCGGGTAGCCGATGGAGTTACGGACCTGCTCAAAAGCGCGTCCGGCTGCGAACATGGCAAAGGTGCTCGCGAAGGCAACGCGGCCGGTGGTCGCGATACCGGCGGCGACGCCCATCAGGTTGCTCTCGGCGATACCCACGTCGAAGAAGCGGTCGGGGCAGGCGGCCTTGAACTTGCCGGTCTGCGTGGCGGCGGCCAGGTCGGCGTCGAGGACCACAAAGTCATCGTGCTCGTTGGCGAGCTCGACGAGGGCCTCGCCGTAGCTTACGCGCGTGGCGATTTTTTTGACGTCTGCCATCCTAGAGCTCCTCTCCGGCGGCCGTGAGCTCTGCCATGGCCTGCTCAAACTGTTCATCGTTGGGGGCCTTGCCGTGCCAACCAACCTGGTTCTCCATAAAGGAAACGCCCTTGCCCTTCATGGTCTCGGCGATGATGGCGGTCGGCTGACCCTTGGTGGCGCGGGCCTCGGCAAAGGCGGCGCGGATCTGATCGAAATCGTTGCCGTCGGCAAGCTCCACCACGTGGAACTTAAAGGCGCGGAACTTGTCGGCGAGCGGCATGGGGTCGTTGACCTCCTCGACGGGGCCGTCGATCTGCAGGCCGTTGTGGTCGACGATCACGCAGAGGTTATCGAGCTGCTGGTTGCCGGCAAACATGGCTGCCTCCCAGACCTGGCCCTCCTCGCTCTCGCCATCACCCAGCAGGGCGTACGTGCGGTAAGTATCGCCCCAGTGCTTGGCGGCAACCGC
>CABQNF010000302.1 GCA_902465465.1 uncultured Collinsella sp.
CGAGCCGATGAATATCACAGACCCCAACAAGAGACAGATTGAAGACTTTTGGAGCGACTAATGGCTAATAAGGACGAGAGCTTCAAGAACATGGAGACGCTCGCCGCCGGCCTTCGCAAACCGGGCGAGGTCGGTTTCGAACTTGACCCCGAGTACGCGAAGATGAGCAAGCGGGAACGCAAGCGCTATGTCAAGAAGGTGCATAGGGAGCTCGACCGTGAGCTTGCCGGTAAGCGCAACGAGATCCGCGATGCCCGCGCCGCGGCGAAGGAAGCCGAGCGCACACAGGCGAAAAGCGCCGCCGAGGTGACCAAGAAGCTCAAGGAGCGCAGCTCAAAGAGCGATAAACTCACCGCCGAGCAGCGCCGCCGCCGTGACAACGCGAAGAACGTGGTCGATGCGATCGGCTACAACCGAATGTTCGAGAACGGCATCTGCGAGGTCGAGGACGGATATTACTCCGAGACCCTCTCCTTCGACGATATCACCTATCAGAACGCCCGCGATGATGACCAGAAGACCATCCTTGCATCGATGTGTGATATCTACAACTATTTCCCTGCCGACACCACGGTGCAGTTCTCCGTTATCAACACCCCTCTGCGCCACGACCAGATCCGCGACCGTCAGTTCTACGACCCGTCACGCCAGGCAAACGACGTCCTCAAGGAGGATGCCGAGACGATGAACGAGGTGCTCTCCGATAAACTCGCGGAGGGCGTGTCGAACATCAAACGCGCCCGCTATATGACGATCGGCATCCATGCGAACAACCCCATCGAGGCACGCACGCGCTTCTCGCGCATCAATACCGACCTTACGGGCAATTTCGAGCAAATCCGCTGCGATGTAACGCCGATGACGGGTCTCGAGCGACTTTCCGTACTCCAGTCCCTGCTGCGTCCAGACCGTAAGTTCTCGTTTGATTACGAGCGCGACCTGTCGATCTACAGCCCCGACAGCTCCAAGGACTTCATCGCGCCGATGAGCATCAACTTCAAGCCCGACGGCTCGAACATGTACTTCAAGGTCGACGATAAGTACTGCCAGGTCCTAGTCATGCGCAAGTACGACTCCCCCCTCGAGGACACGGTCGTCGCGAACCTCGTGAACATGTCGATGCCCATCGAGGTGACTTGGTACCTCCAGCCCATGGAGAAGGCCAAGGCAATCAACTTCGTCAAGACCCGCCGCGCGTGGATCGATGCCGAGACCATCGAGGAGCAGAAGAAGGCCGTCCAGCAGGGCTACGACTATTCGATCCTGCCCTCCGAACTCCGATACTCGCGCGAGGAGACCGAGGACCTGCTGACACAGCTCCAGGGACAGCAGCAGCACCTCTTCATGTTCTCCGGCCTCATCTTCACGTGGGCGGAGTCTCCCGAGAAGCTGACCGAGCAGGTACTGCAGATTCTCGATGTCGCGTCGTCGGCTGGCGTGCAGGTCGAGACCCTCGAGTACCGCCAGCGCCAGGGTCTGAACTCGATCCTGCCCCTCGGACTCAACCATATCGAGATCTCCCGACCCTTCACCACGTCGGAGGCGTGCATCTTCGTCCCTTTCGCCACCCAGGAGCTCGAACAGGAGGGCGGTAGCTGGTACTACCAGAACAAACTGTCGAACAACCTCGTGTTCGGCAATCGAGCCAACCTGGCAAGTCCCGTCGGCTTCATCTCCGGCAAGACGGGATCCGGCAAGGGATTCTTCGCCAAGAACGAGATCGAGGGGACTCTGCTCTCGAAGCCCGACGATCAGGTAATCATCTTCGATCGCGCCGGCGAATACAAGCTGCTGGTCGAGCATGCCGGCGGTACCTATGCGTCGTTCGGCGTCGGACTCAACGCGCACCTGAACCCGCTCGGCATGGACAAGCGCCGCGAATCCGAGGATTTCGGCACGCAGGTCGCCTTCAAGGCGGATGCCATGATTGCGCAGGCGGCGGCCGCGGCCAACGAGACCATGACGGTGTTCTCCGAGGAGGAGCGCTCCATCATCCAGCGCTGCGTCGAGAACATCTTCCGCCACTACAACATGGAGGGCGGTCGCGAGCCCATCCTCGAGGACTTCTACGAGGAGCTG
>CABQNF010000303.1 GCA_902465465.1 uncultured Collinsella sp.
TGGTTACGGATGGTGCCATCTTTGCGGTCGACCGTCACGCCGGGAAAGTTACCGACGTGCTGGTTGGAGCCCGTCAGCTGGTTGAATAACGTGGTCTTGCCGCAGTTTTGGTTGCCGGCGAGGGCAAAGTGCAGCGGCGCGCCCTCGGGGACGGCCGTCTTTGCCGCACGGGGCGAATACGTTCCCTCGCCCAGGGCCGGATGCTCCGTCGTGCCGATTGCGGCGTTAGCGCGCGGACCTGTATCGGTGTCGTGAATACCCACGAGCTCGATGCGAGCGGCATCGTCCTTGCGCAGTGTCAACTCGTAGCCACGCAGGCGGATCTCGAGCGGATCGCCCATGGGGGCGTACTTCATCATGGTGACTTCGGTGCCCGGCGTTAGACCCATGTCCAAAATATGCTGTCGGAGTGCCTGATCGTCCGATGCCACCGATGCGACAACGGCGTCCTTTCCAATCTCGAGTGTATCGAGCTTCACGTCCGTGTTCCTCCCCCGGCGCCCACAGGGCGTTGTGTTTATGTTCACCATGGCTAACCGTTTGCCATGGCTAACCAATTTATCCATGCATGATAGCGCGAACACGCAACGATGTTCAATCGACAGATCGGTGCAGGGTGGGGATTCTGGGCCATTGCTTCCCAGACGGGCCTGCTGCGGAAACCGAATCCCACTCCGGAACACCTAAACGGGATGGGCTTTCCGGTTGAGGCATCTAGCGGAAACTGCAGCCCGGAATCGGCGCTCAGACTGGGATGCAATTTCCCAATGGGGCCCTCGGGGAAACTGCGGCCCGGAATCTGCTCTCGAAACGGGACGCGGTTTCCCCGAGGACCGAAACAGCCGCCCGCCCCTCGACAAAATAATCCGTTCCCTCCGTCGCATGCGGAACGTCCAAGGAGTGTCCCAGGGTGCCGGCACAATAGGAACGTCCCCAGCTGCCGGCAGCATTTCGCCGCAACAGCAAAAGCCCGCGCTGGCAACAAATGTCACCTGCGCGGGCTTGGTGGGCGCTCACAAAGGCACGTTACAGAGGCCCACGTCAGTTATGGATTACCGGACAGCACCGGCACGCGATGCCTCCGTCGGCTTACCAAGCGATGAAGCTTGCCACAGTCTTAGACTATCGGCGCAATGCCGGCAAAGTGCAGATACAGCGAAATGATTGCCACGACAATGACCACCGCTGCGATCAGCTTGTCGTGCAGATGCGGAAGCACCGGTTTACCGCGGCCTCGCTCTCCCAGCATATAAACGGGAATCGCCGGAGCAAAAAGAATCGTCGTGATCATAACGCCCTGAAGACCCGTCGACCACACCAGGAACAATGTGTAGACGAAGCCGAGCGTACCGAAGAAGCGGGCTTTGCCGACGCTGGGCGCATGCGGCCCGTCCAGATACTCGTTCTTCCAGCCAATCACCATGTAATAGGCTGCCGAGCACACGTACGGAACCAGAATCGTGTTGACTGCGCAGCTATAGAAGAACTGGTAGGTGCTCGCCGCCACATACGACACGATCAAGAAGAGCTGCGTGATGCCGGAGCTCACGAGAACCGTTACCACCGGGGCGTCGTGCTTGTTCGTCTTGGCAAACGCCAGAGGGAAGGATCCCTGGCGCGCTGCCTCGAACGGTGTCTCGGACGCAATGATGACATAGCCCAGCAGCGCGCCGACCAACGAAAGGATAACGCCAAGGTTTACGATGGCAGCACCAACCGGACCGATTGCGCACTCGAGAATTCCCGCCATGGAGGGCGTTGCAAGCTGTGCCATCTCCTCGCGCGGCATAATGCCGAGCGACAGCATCGAGATGATCAGATACAGCGTGAATACAGCCGCAAATCCGAGCGCCGTCGAGCGGCCGACGTCCGCACGTACTTTGCACGGCCCGAGATAACGACAGCGCCCTCGATGCCCGTGAAGACCCAGACAAGGGCGATCATGGTCGAGACAACCTGCTCGCCAAAGCCAGGACCAGCCGGCTCTCCCCAGAAGTTGTCCATAAAGATATCGACGTTGAACTTACCCAGGAGCACGATACTCAGCACAAAGAGCCCCAGCGGCACCAGCT
>CABQNF010000304.1 GCA_902465465.1 uncultured Collinsella sp.
CGGTACGGGCATGGGCCTGGAGGTCGACCCCAAGAGCCTCAAATGCCATAAGCGCCGCGAGTACGAGCGTAAGGAGTACATGGAAAAGATTGCCCGCACCACGGGCCTGACGGTGACCAAGCTCAATCCGGCGACGGCGGCGCTGGCCTCGGTGACGCAAAAGCTCAAGGCCCATCGCCATCAGATTACCCAGCTGGAGCGCACGCTCAACGCCATGTGCGGCACCACGACGACTAAGCGTCGCCGTTCGCTCACGCACGGGCGCCAACTGGTGCTCTCGACACTGCAGAACCACCCCGAGCTTGCCCAGAACATGCAGGTGAGCACGCCGGAGTGCGATTTTGACAAGTGTACGTCGTGCGGCGAGTGCGTCAATGTATGCCCCACGTTCGCCTGCGATTTGGTGGGAAGCGGCCGCTTTGCGTTGGAGTCGACGTATTGCTTGGGCTGCGGCGCCTGCGTCAAGGTGTGCCCCGAGCATGCGCTCAAGTTGGTTGAGCATGACGCGTCCAATCTGGTCGTCGTCGATCCCGAAGCCGAGGAAAAGGCCGCCCAGAAGGCGAAGGCTCACGAAGAAGCTGAGAAGGTCAAGGCCGAGGCAAAGGCCAAGCTGGACAAGATGCTCGACCAGGTGGAAAAGCTCGCGGACTAGCTAAAAGAGCGTAAATGATGGCCGGTGGGACAGATGCTGCCCCGCCGGCCAAAAAAAGTTGCGGTGGAATAGTTCCTGTTTTGCCCTTAAGCTGGCCATTCTAGGAACTATTCCACCGCAACTAATAAATGGTTAGTTCATGCTGCTTTGGTGGCCGGTTCGACCGGTACCGTTGCGCGTCACGGTTTCATGGAGCAAAAAGAACCCGGGGACCTGTTTGGTCTCGGTGTATTCCATAAGGATGCCGTCGGCGTTGTAGGTCTGTCCGCGTACAACGCCAAGTGCGTTAAAGTCGTCGAGGTCGAGCACGCGCGCATCCTCGGGCGTGGGATGCTCAATCGTTACATCGCGTTTGCCCGTGGCAATTTTAATGCCAAGATCTTCTTCGAGGTAACGATAGATCGAGTCGTTGACAATCTCGGGTGTCAGTCCCGGTACTTGTGAGCTTAGGTAATAGGAGTCGTCGGAGCACACGGCTTGTCCGTCTGCATAACGGATGCGTTTGGCGCGTGTGAGCTCACAGCCTTCGGGAAACCCGGTAATCTTGGAGAGCGCCTTGCTGCAGATGAGGAGCTCAAAGACAGTGGTGACCGTTTTGAGCTCAAAGCCTCGGCTGGCTGCGATTTCCTTAAAGGTCTCGAGTCCGCCGCCGCCACGACTCTTCTCGTCACTGATGTTGCGAATGACACGCATGCCTTTGCCTTGCTGGGGGAGCACGTAACCATCTGCCGCAAGCATAGAGATGGCGCGACGGACCGTCATGCGCGAACAGTCAAACTGCTGCGTGAGCTCAGTCTCCGAAGGCAGATAGCTCTGATAGGCGTATGTGCCGTCGTCAATCGACTGCTTCACGGTGTCATAAATGGTTTGAAAGATGGCTCGCGCCATGACGGTCTCCTAGAGCTGGGTGCGCGAGCGGTGGATGAGGACCGCTCGCGCAGGTGTCGATCGATTTACTTGCTGGGGTTGATTATATATTTACCCATGGCACGCAGGGCCGGGTCTGACAGGATGGCACCGAGTTCATCGAGGGAGGCTACCTTTGCGACCATCGAAGAAACGTCGATCCTGCCCGAGTCGATGAGCTCGAGCGCGCGACGCTGCGTATAAGGGTTGATGAAGGATGAGGTGAGCACGAGCTCCTTCTGGAAGACCTCGAAGGGCTTGACGGTGATTGTCTCATCGGGCTTGGTAAGTCCGAACATCATAACCGTGGCCTTATGGCCGGCGATCTGGATGGCCTGCTCGATGGTGACGGGCTTGCCAACACACTCGATAACGATATCGACGTTGCCGACGCCCTCCTGCTTCAGGCGGGCCGGGACGTCCTCGTGGATGGAATCAATTGCCAGGTCGGCGCCGAGTTTGAGCGCAACCTCACGCTTGCCCTCGACGGGCTCGAGCAAAACGACTT
>CABQNF010000305.1 GCA_902465465.1 uncultured Collinsella sp.
TGCTCCAGCGTCACGGGCAGCCCCATCTGCTTGTTAAAGGCGGCGTAGCGCTCAAGGTTCTCGGTATCGCCCGTATAGGCAAACAGCACCAGCACGCCCAGGCTCACGACCTCGCCGTGTAGGTAGGAGCCCTCGCGCGGAATGCTGCAGGTGGCGTTGTAGAACGCGTGCGCCACGCTCGAGTTGTAGTAGTAATCGTTCTGGTTGGTCAGGTTGGAGACGTAGCCCGTGTTGACCACGATGTCGAGCGCGATCTGCTTGACGGCCTCGCTCGACAGGTTCTGGCGCACGTCCTCAAGACCCTGGACGCCATAGGTAAACAGTGGCTCGGAACAGGTGTGGGCGAGCGCCAGGCCAAGACCGGCGGTGTGCTCCAGGTTGCCGGCGCTCGTGGCGTACTCGACCTCGGGCTGTTTGGACAGGGCATCGCCCACGCCGGCCCAGAAGTACTCTGCCGGTGCCTTGGCGATGATCTTGGGATTGATGAAGATGTGCGCCGGTCGGTTGGGGTACGAATAGCCCTCGAGCGATCCATCGTCGTTGTAGACAACGGCAATGGCGGTCGCGGCGGAACAGTTAGAGCAAATCGTCGGCACGGTAAAGACGATCTTCTTGAGCTCGATGGCCGCCGTCTTGACGGTATCGAGCGCCTTGCCGCCGCCGCATGCGATAAGCACGTCAGCTTCCTGGCAGGCAGGGGAATTCACGACCTTGGCGATATTGGCACGCGTACTGTTGGTGCCGTAGACGCGCGTCTCCAGAATCTCGACGTCGGTACCCGCTAGCGCAGCTTCGATACCGGGAAGTGCTGCGGCCAGTGCCCGCTTGCCACCGATGATCGCGACCTTGGTCGCTCCGTACTCCGCCAGTGCGGTGGGCAGCTCGTCAAAGCAATCCTCGCCAACGGTGTAGTCGCTCATTCCAATCGTGCGCATAGCAACCTTCTTTCGTTCGATAAAGTGCTTTCAGGTATTTTGCTCCAAGAGAAGGTCCACAGCCGCGAGAAATTTCGAACGTATAAAACCAGTGTTGAGGGTTTTTCGCCGGCGCGGAACGTGCTAGCATACTCCGCATAAGCGTTGATGGGGACGAGTAGTCGGCCGTCCGCATGTTACAGAGAGCGGGGAGCGCTGAGAACCCGTGCATGCGACCGATGAAAATCACCCCGGAGCTGCGGTCCCAACGGACGTACCGCTCAGGCACGTCTTAGTAGACATCGCCGAGATGGCCGTCGATACAGGCCAGCCGAGTAACGGATGCGAGCGCGCGAATACGCGGGCGAGGGCATCTAAGCTGGGTGGTTAAGCGAAGAGCTTTTACGGGCAGTCTTCCCGTTTTGTGGCGCTTCGTCCCAGCTTGTAGGGACGGGCGCTTTTTTGGTGCCCATCGGGCGTGCGCGCCCACGACATGAAAGGGGTACCGTGGCAAACGAGTACAAGCAGACGATGAATCTGCCCAAGACCGGTTTTCCCATGCGTGCCGGTCTTTCCAAGTCCGAGCCCAAACGACTCAAGGACTGGCAGGACAACAAGGTCTACGAGCAGGTTCTGAAGAAGAACGAGGGTCACAAGAAATTCGTGCTGCACGACGGCCCTCCGTACGCCAACGGCCCGATCCACATCGGCCATGCCATGAACAAGATCTCCAAGGACATGATCAACCGTTACTGGATGATGCAGGGCTATGAGGTTCCCTATGTCCCCGGTTGGGACTGCCACGGTCAGCCGATCGAGCATAAGGTCGAGGAGAAGCTCGGCACCGAGAAGTTCAACCAGACCTCCACGGCCAAGATCCGCGAGCTTTGCAACAAGTTCGCTGTCGAGAACATCGAGCTGCAGAAGGCCGGCTTCCGTCGCCTGGGCGTTCTTGGCGACTGGGACAACCCCTACCTGACGCTCTATCACCAGCACGACGCCGCCGACATCGAGGTCTTCAAGGCCATGTTCGATAAGGGTATGATCTATCGCGGTCACAAGCCCGTCCATTGGTGCAAGCACTGCCACACCGCGCTGGCCGAGGCCGAGATCGAGTACTCCGACGAGACGAGCCCGTCCATCTTCG
>CABQNF010000306.1 GCA_902465465.1 uncultured Collinsella sp.
CGTGTGTCGCTTTTGGTGGGCTTTGCCGCCATGGCCGTGGCCGTGGTGATCGGGTGCCTGGTGGGATCTGTTGCCGGGTACGCGGGCGGAAAGGTCGATGCGGTGCTGATGCGCATCGTCGACGTGTTCCTCTCGGTTCCCAGCCTGCTGTTTATCATCGTGGTCTACGCCTTTGCGCCGCGCAACCTCGTGACGCTGGTGTTTATGCTCGCCTTTTTCTCGTGGACCTCGGTTGCGCGCGTTACCCGCGCGCAGACGCTCACGCTCAAGCAGCGTGACTTCGTGGATGCTGCGCGAGCACTCGGTGCGGGGCATGCGCGCATCATCCTGCGCTACATCATGCCCAACCTGTTGCCTCAGGTGATCGTTGCCGCGAGCCTTGCGGTGGCTAACGCGATCCTCGATGAGAGCGCGCTCTCTTTTTTGGGCTATGGTGTTCAGCTGCCCATGGCTTCGTGGGGCTCCATGCTCCAGGGGGCTCAGCAGTACATTCTCTACAGTCCCGTGCTCGCGCTCGTGCCGGGGCTCTTTATCTTGCTTACGGTGCTCTGCTTCAACGTGTTGGGAGACACGCTCCAGCAGGCGCTCGATCCAAGGCAGCTCTAATCGCTCTTCGCGAGCCCAGGGCTAAGTCATTTTATATTTTCAAAGAGGGGAGAATCACATGGAGGAAATCGAACAAACGCCGTTGCCACGCACTTTTGAGGAGTTCAACGAGCAACGCAAGGCGGCGTTTATTCGCGTCAAGGATTATAAACAGGCGGGTAATCGCCTGGTCGGCTTTTTGTGCAGCTATACGCCGCTCGAGATTATCGATGCCGCGGGCGCTGCAAGTGTGGCCTTGTGCGGTACATCCGACGAGGTGATTCCCGAGGCCGAGAAGGTGCTGCCGGCAAACCTGTGCCCGCTCATCAAGTCGACATACGGTTTTGCCTATTCGCAAAAGTGCCCGTTTACGTACTTTAGCGACATGATCATCGGCGAGACCACCTGCGACGGCAAAAAGAAGATGTACGAGCTGCTCAACGAGCTCAAGCGCACGCACATTCTGCATCTTCCGCAGGGTCGCGATCGTGCCTACGAGCGTGAAGGCTGGTACGAGGAGTGCCGCCTGCTCAAGGAGGAGCTCGAGGGCTTCTACGGTATTACAATCACCGATGACGATCTGCGCGCTGCCGTCCGTCGTCGCAACCGCTTGCGTGCGGCTCAGCTCGAGATGTTTGCGCTGCAGGCCAACCAGCCGGCGGCCATGAGCGGCGTCGACCTGATGAGCACTATGTTTGCCGGTACGTTCAGCTTTGATATCGAAGCCTATACGCAGCAACTGGAGCAAAAGGTCGCCAAGCTGCGCGAGGCCTACGACGCGGGCGAGCGCCCGGTCGCGGCGGATGCCAAGCGCATTCTGATCACCGGCTGCCCGGTGGGCGGCGTAATCAACAAGATCGGTCGCACCATCGAGTCCAACGGCGTCGTGTGCATGGACGACTGCTCGGGCGAGCGCACGGCGGCTATGATGATCGACCCGGACGCGCCCGACATTCTGCGCGCCATCGCCGACCGCTACCTGGATATCAACTGCTCGGTCATGACGCCTAACGACGGCCGCATGGAGAACACCCTGACCATGTGCGAGAAGTACCATGTCGATGGCGTGGTAGAGAGCGTGCTCCAGGCGTGCCACACCTTCAACGTTGAGAGCGCGCGCATGCAGGAGGCCGTCGAGGGTGCGGGTATTCCGTATATGAAGATCGAGACCGACTACAGCAACGGCGACATGGGCCAGATCGAGACACGCATCGCCGCCTTCATCGAAACCCTCTAGCTTCCTCAGGCACCGGATCTTGCCCCTCAAACCGTCGCTTGCGTACCCAAAGTACGCTGCGCTCCTCTTTCGGGGCAATCTCCGGCACCTGAGAAACCTAGAGCTAAGGCGCCTGAATGCGCCGCTACCTTTGATGTTTAGATTGGGAGAGAGCCATGATAGGGATCGGGATCGATATCGGGTCTACGGCGGCCAAGGCTGCTGTGGTCGATGGGGAGGGTTCGGTGGCGTGGACG
>CABQNF010000307.1 GCA_902465465.1 uncultured Collinsella sp.
TATCCCGAGGATTTGACCTGCCACGTGCGCGACCCCAAGGTGTGGCGTGACGCGGACGGGCGTTATCACATGGTGCTGGGCGCGCGTCGTCGAGTTGACGGGCCGCACGTCGAGAGCCGTTTTTGCGCCATGCATGGCGAGGGCGCCGGTCGCGATGTTGGCGAGATCTTGGTGTATGGCTCGGCTGACATGCTTAGTTGGGAGCTCGAGACCCGCGTGTGTGCGCCCGAGCGCTTTGGGTTTATGTGGGAATGCCCCGGCTATATCGAGCTCGGTGCGAATGGCGATACCGCTGCATTTTTGTCATTCTCGCCTCAGGGCCTTGAGGGCGGTCGTTGGAACCGCGGCAATGTGTATGCCGCTGGCTACATGCCTGTAACGGGCGACATCACTGGTGGTGACGGTGCCTATGAGCTGGGGGAGTTCCGTCTGTGGGACGCCGGTTTTGACTTCTATGCTCCGCAGGAGTTTACGTCCGAGGATGGTCGCCACATTCTAATCGGCTGGATGGGCATGCCCGATGAGCCGACCTATGGCAACGCACCCACCGTGGTGTGCGGCTGGCAGCACTGCATGACGGTGCCGCGTGAGCTTACAGCCGGTGCCGGCGGCGTGGTACTGCAGCAGCCGGTGCGCGAGATCGAGCACCATTATGCCTCGGTGCGTGTGGGGGCGGGCTCGTTGGAGGTTGCCGACGATACCTGCTTTGACGTTGTTGTCGACGGTGTCGACGGCGCGTTTACCGCGACCGTTGATGGCGAGCTGAAGCTGGCGTTTGTGCCCGCCGAGGGCGAACTGCCCTCGCGTTTTGAGATGCGATTTACCGATGAGGGTCGCGATTCTGCCGGCTGCGGTCGTACCGTGCGCTGGGAGCCCGTCGACGAGGTGCGCAACGTGCGCATTGTTGGCGATGTCTCGTCGGTCGAGGTGTTTGTGAATGATGGCGCGCTCGTGTTCTCGACGCGCATCTATCCCGAGGCCTATGGCGTGACCGTTGACGCTCCGGGCGCGAGCGTGACCTATCACACGCTCAACATCTAGGCGATTCGTCGCATATCGGCGCTATACTGCAGCCGTTGCCCACGATGCGGGAAACATCCGCATCGTGGGTTTTTGTTAATGAAGGGAGGTTGCCGTATGGGCGTGCAGCAGCTAGAAGAGGCCTGGGCTTTGAGGAACGGCGCGCGTGAGGCGCGGTTGCTTGTGGCCTCGCATGTGCCAGCAGCGCTGTCGCAGCTGGGGATTGTGCGTCCCGGTGACCGCCTGGTGGTCTTTGCGGACGACTTTGCCGATGCGTTTGCGAGCGGATTTGACGGCTGCGATGTTGTGATGGTGGGGGAGCCGTCTGTCGAGGCGTTTGCTGCGGCGTCCGGTGGCTTTGCCGGCTCGTTTGACGCTGAGGGTCCGCACCTGTGGTGGTTCGTCAACTCCATCGGCGGGTTTGGTCTGCGTGTGCCTGATCTTCGTGCGCTGGGTCGGGCGGCGCGTGAGGCCCATGCGCTGCTGGTTGTGGACAACACCGTGGCGTCAGCTTTTGGCTGCGATTCGCTGCGGCTGGGTTCTGCGCTGTCGCTCGAGGCGCTCGATCGCGTATGCGCCGGTGATGCTCCGCGCAAGTTGGTTGCCGTATCGGTCGCGCGCTCGCAGCTCAAGCGCCATCGTGTGGATGCCGCGGCCGAGTGCGCGCATGCCCTGCTTGAGGGCTGTGGCTTGGCCAAGTTTGAATTGACTGCTGACGAGGCCGGTGTGCTGGAGCGGGGACTGGACTCGCTCGACGTCCGTATGCAGGCGCATTTCGACCGCGCCCGTGCGCTGGCCGAGTATCTGGCCGCTATCCCGGGCTGAGCTCGCATCCCGACCATGCGGTTGCAACGGGAATCCTCGAGCACGGCTTTGGCCCGGCAGTTGAATTTGACCTTATCGAGCGTAGCGCGGGAGAGCTGTTCGATGCTTTGCCGGGGGAGTTTCGTACATCGCCCGCCGGCGGCGCAACGACGCGCCTTTCGGCCCCACGCGGCAAGCAGGGGAGCACCGTCTGCCTCTTCGCCGG
>CABQNF010000308.1 GCA_902465465.1 uncultured Collinsella sp.
CGTTGCCCTCGATGAGGTCGAAATCCTGCGGATGTGTCTCGTCGCCGGGGAAATAACCGTCGGTGCCGGCGGTAAAGCGCAGGTCGAGATCGAGCGTGGCCCAGCCGATGCGGTCGGCGGTGTCGCAGTGTAGGTCAAATACGGGGTATGCCATGGTTCCTCCGGTTGCAGCGTTTCTTTGCAAACTGTCATTGAATTGTATGACTAGGGTATAGTTAGCGCCATATGTTCATGGCGGCCCGCGTTGTGCGCCGCCCTTATTATGGAGGTTAGCATGTCCAACCAGGGCAAGAAGGTCAAGACCCATTATCGCGGCACGCTCGACGATGGCACGCAGTTCGATAGCTCCTACGATCGCGGCGAGCCGCTGGAGTTCACCTGCGGCGCCGGCCAGATGATCAAGGGCTTCGACGCCGCCGTGGTCGACATGCAGGTGGGCGAGAAGAAGACCGTGCACATTCCTGCTGCCGATGCCTACGGCGAGCACAACCCCGAGATGGTTCTGACCTTCCCGGCCGAGCAGGTTCCCAACATCGAGCAGATCGAGAAGGGCATGAAGCTCTTCCTGTCCACGCCGAGCGGCATGCCTGTCCCCGCCGTCGTCATTGACGTGACGCCCGAGGCCGTGACGCTCGACGCCAACCACGAGCTGGCCGGCAAGGACCTCAACTTTGATATCGAGCTCGTCGAGGTCGAGGACTAGGCTATGCCTGCGAATCTGGTTTCGACAGCGTGCCTCGGAAATCTCAACGACCCGTCCTATGAGCTTTTGCTTCGCCGGGAGCTGGGCGGTGTCTTTGAGGTCGATGAGCTACTGCTCGATTGGGACCAGGCTGATGTATGCGCGTTTGTGGGCGTGACGGAGCTGGGGCGCACGGTCGATGTTCGGCTGGATGCTGCCGACGGCGGTCGTCTTGCCGATGGCGACGTGCTCGCCATTGACCGTTCGGGCGTGGTGCCCGTGGCGGTTGTCGTGCGCCTGCGCAGTGCCGAGGTCTATCTGGTCGAAGTCGACCGCATGGACCCGATCGCGCTTGCGCATGTATGCTGGGAGATCGGCAACATGCACGCACCGCTCTTCCGGGGCGACTCGGACGAGCATACCGTGCGCATGTATACGCCGCTGCAGCCGGTTTTGGGCCGCATGCTCCGGGGTGTCGAGGGTGTTCGGCTCTCGGTGGTTACCCGTGAACTCGATGCGGACCGGCGCTTTGCGTCGAGCGCGGCGGATGCCGTTGTATGTATGGCTCCCGACTTTACGATCGTAAAGAAGGCGCGCGGCTAGCGTGCGTATGCGTAAGACGGACTTTGAGAGGCAACTATTCAAAGTCCGTCTTGCTGTTGATGAGATGCTTTGGGGGAACATATGGGTCTTGAGGGAATCAAGCTGATCGCCTGTGATTTGGATGGTACGCTGCTACATCCTGGGGAGCGCGAGCCACGCCCCGAGGCCTTTGAGCTCATTAATGAGCTGCATCATCGCGGTATTGTGTTTATGCCGGCGAGCGGCCGTCAATATGCGAGCTTGCGCTATCTGTTTGCCCCGGTGGCCGATGAGCTCGCCTATGTGTGCGAAAACGGAGCCCTGGTGATGAGCGAGGGGCATGCCGTCGTCAAGCGCTCTATGGGGCGTGACTTGGCGATGGATATCGCGAATGCCGTGGTCGCCTACCCCCATGCCGACGTGACCCTTTCCTGCGAGGGGCACCTCTACACCATAAGCGGCAACGATGCGTTCATCGACCATTTGCGTTACGAGGTCCATTGCGATGTGGCGGTGGTCGACCGTCCCGAGGACATTGACGAGGATGTCATTAAGATTGCGTTTCAAACGCCCGAGACGGAGCAGCCGGCAGCGCTGGAGTATTTCGTGCGCCGCTTTAGCGACCGGGTCGATGTGATGACATCGGGAACCGAATGGACCGACTTTATCGGCTTTGATTCGGGCAAGGGGTCCGCGCTTGCCGATTATGGTCGCGCGCTGGGGATCTCACCTAACGAAATGATGGCGTTTGGCGATAACGAAAACGACCGCGACATGC
>CABQNF010000309.1 GCA_902465465.1 uncultured Collinsella sp.
ATGCCCAACGCCTTGGCCTCGCGTACCAGGTCGCTCTGGGGATCGACATACTTGAGCTTGCCGGCGACATCCTCGAGCGGCATGTGGCACATCTTGCCGTCACGCAGGGCAATCATGTAGCCAAACTCGCCGCGTAGGCAGCCCAGCGCGGCCTCGACGCCGCACTGGGTCGCAAAGATGCGGTCCTGGGCGTCGGGCTGGCCGCCGCGCTGCGTGTGGCCGGGGATGGCGACGCGGGTCTCGCGACCGGTCTTGGCTTCGATCTCCTTGGCGATGTCGTAGACAATCGACGGGCTCGTACGCTCGGCGAGCTTCTTCTTGTACTCCTTCTTGGACAACGCCGCGTCCTCCTTGGAGATAGCGCCCTCGGCGACGGCCACGATGGTAAAGCGGCTGCCGGTCTCCATACGATGCTCGATGGTCTTGATGACGTTGTCCATGTCGTAGGGGATCTCGGGAATCAAGATGACATCCGCGCCGCCCGCGACGCCGGCGTACAGCGGAATCCAGCCAACCTTGTGGCCCATGATCTCGATAACGAACACGCGGCCGTGACTCGAGGCGGTGGTGTGGATGTCGTCGATGCACTTGGTGGCGACGTCGATGGCGCTCGTAAAGCCAAACGTCAGCTCGGTGCCCCAGGTGTCGTTATCGATGGTCTTGGGCAGGGCGATAACGTTGAGACCCTCTTCGCGCAGGCGGTTGGCAGTCTTGGTGGAGCCGTTACCGCCTAGCATAAACAGGCAGTCGAGCTGCAGCTTGTGATAGGTGTGGACCATCGCCGGCACCTTCTCGACGCCGTCAGCCTCGGGAATGTCCAGACGCTTGAACGGTGTGCGGCTCGTGCCCAGGATGGTGCCGCCGCGGGTGAGGATGCCGCTAAAATCGGCGGGCGTCATGACGCGGAACCTGCTGTAGATAAGGCCCTGGTAGCCGTCCTCAAAACCGTAGATCTCGATAGGTTCTTTGCTATTGGTCATGAGCGTTTTGACGATGCCGCGCATGGTGGCGTTGAGCGCCTGGCAGTCGCCGCCACTAGTAAGAAGACCGATCCTAAGCATGGTGAATCCTTCCGGGCAAGTTATAACATGCGCATAAGTTTACCCCCGCACACTGTTGATGCGGGGGTAAAACGTATTAGCTCAAGCGTATGGAAATGTAAGCAACGTCAGGCGAGCGTAAGGTCGACGGGCCTGGCTCCTTACAGTGCGAAGGCGTCGACGTCGCCCCAGTGGCGGCGCAGCGTGATGGCGGCAGCGGGTTCGGTATTGTCAAAGACGACCGACCATTGCGTATTGCTGGTGATGTCTTCCGGATTGGGCTCTTGCGCTGCGGCGCGCAGGGCTTTCCAGACAATCGTTTCGTCCTGGGCACCGACATGGGCGTCAAGGACATCGGCGGTTGCGACGGCGCGCTCTTTACCATGGCCCAGCTCGCCATTCTTTTGGTTGGGCAGCACTTCGTCGCCATAGCAGGCGTAGAAGTTCGTAACCTGGCGTACAGGAGTCGCTTTGAAAGCACGGTCCGGATCGCGCGGATCCCACTCTACTACGCGCGCGTCACCGGCGGCGTCGTTGATAAAGAAGTGGTAATCGCGTCCTGCCATGGCGTGCATGTCGTAGGCGGAAAGCAGGTCGACAGCTTCTTGCGTGGTGGCGGCACGGTCGAGCACCAGACGGATGGCGAGCGAGGTATTGATGACGGGGCGTTGCGCGTCCTGGTCACAGGGCTTGGAATCCAGAGTGAGTACGGCAATGGACACGCCGCATTCGTTAACACCGTCGAGCTGGGCAAACGGGCCCATGAGTGCGGCGGCACGTCCGGCGACGGAGTCAAGCGGAGTGTTATCGCCCAGGTTGTTAAGGGCGGCAAACCCGATGGAGGCATAGCCGCCACGTGGGTGATTGCGCACCAGCAGCGCCGAGGTGTCGTCCTTAAAGTCGTAATTGCGACCGGTGCGCACGCGGCCTTCGGCATCTACGGCGACAAAAGCGCTGCAGGCAAACTGGGGCGCCTGGACATGTACCGGCACACCGGGC
>CABQNF010000310.1 GCA_902465465.1 uncultured Collinsella sp.
ACTCGTAGCGCGGCTGTGCCGTGCGCGGCATATATGTCGTCTGCTGAGGTTGCGGAATGGGATTTTGCAGCAGGTCATCATAAGGGTCTGCCGCCGCATTGCCGTAGGGGCTCTGCGACGAGGCGCCATACGGGTCCTGCGCTGCGTTTCCGTAATTCACAACGCGCGTGGGATCGGCCGACGCCTGCGTCGTATCGGGGGCAGCGTAGCCGGGATTCGGCACGACGCGGGTCTCATCGGCCGTCCGCGGGGAGCCGTAGCCACCCATTACGGTCGTCTTATCCTGGTCCATGCAACGATTCCTTTCCGTCGCCTGTAAGCATCAAGTTATCCATGCATTCTACCCGCGCAAAAGCCTATGATGGGCAAAGCCCGCCGGTATCTACAAGACATGCGCGGCCGACGGTCACAAGCGAATCGAGGAACGTCATGGCAAAAAGCAAGCTCATCAAGGACACGACGCGCGCCGAACGTGAGGAGATCATTAAGCTAGCACTCGCTGGCTGCGGCAATGGCAGTTGCGACAACTGCGGAAGCTGCAGCTTGGGAGCCGGCGATCCGTATGGCACCTACCAGCCCTACATTGACGGCGAGATGGAAATCGCCGACATCAACATGATGGTCGCCGAGCGCAACGCTAAACTCTTCGGCCTCCAGCGCGGCTAATAATCCCTTCTTGGGCTGTGAACCATAAAATGCGCCCATCTACTACGTTTAACCCAAGGGTGCCAACCATAGCCATATCTGCGTTAACAAAACCGCAGGTAAACGTCTTGCCGCATTGTTAAAAAACGCTCCATGGTCGGTCCAACCCTGGTAAACGTAGTAGATGGACGCTTTTCGTGGCGCGACTGGCCCAGATAGCTTGTTTCGGAGCCAATTTGCATCAAAAAGTCCCCGGCGGCGCTGCGTTTTGCGCCACCGGGGACTGTTCAGATCATTACCCGCCGCTTTGCTCTACTCGTTGGGCACATATGTAGCCTTGGCTCGCTCGGGCGTTACATCCTGACCGCAGGAATAGCTCGAGTCGAATGCGTGCGCAACCAAGTCGTGCGTGTCCCATGCCATGCAGTCAAACTCGCCAGTATCGAGAACAACGATATAGCCCTTGCCGTCGTAGTAGAAATGGTCCTCGGTGTAGTTATCGTCATCGTCGATGTTGTCTTCGGACACGGAGTCTATATCCGGCTTTGCCGTCTTGATTGCCTGCTTGGCCTCGCTCTTGAGGGTGTCAAACGAAAGCCCGTGCTGCGCAAGCGAATCCTCGAGCGAAACCTGCTCGCCCGTCTTGAGGTTGTAGTACGCCGACCTCGTCTTCTGCGCCGATCGATACGGAGGCTGATAACTGCTGGTGAACGTACGCACGCAGGCGATATCACCGTCGATCGAGACGATCTCGGCGGTATACATCATGGTCACGCGGCTGTCCTCGTCGTCCATCGAGGCCTGTTTGCTCGCGTCGAGCGTATCCGCGACGAGCTGGACCATATCCTTGTTAAACTTAGCGACGCCCACGCCCTGGCCCTTAACCTGAAGATAGGTCCACGTAGCCGTAATCTGGCATGTGTCATCGGGAGACGGATTCAGCGGGCCCTCGCCAACTGCAGCCGTAAAGTCAACATCCTGCGTGGCAGAGACGGCTTCGTAGCCCACCTGTGCACTGCCATCGTCCTTCGACTTCAGCTGCTCCAGCGTCGTGGCCACCGTTGCGATGGTGCTGGCTACGCTCTCCTCGGTGCTGGTAAGCACGGCGCTCAGCTCGGGCACTTCATTGGTGCCGGCAATCTTCGAATCGCTTATCGGTGCCGGACCGGCAACGGCGCTAAACGCCTTACCATCGTAGGCATCGAATTCGCACTCATAGCCATCACGAGATTCGTTCATCCCGACTGGAACCTCTTTGACGTTGACCTTCTCCCCGTCATGCAAATATCGCCTGAACCCATAGGTGCCATCGTAATCGTATACACGGAGCGAAACGCCAACGCACATAACGTCAACCCAGATATCGGGCTCATATACTTTCTCGATTTTGC
>CABQNF010000311.1 GCA_902465465.1 uncultured Collinsella sp.
AACATCAGGCCGTTCTCGAGCGGGTCGAACGCGGTGATGTTCATGGCGTAGGCGACGATAGCGCCTGCAGCGGAACCGCGGCCGGGGCCGACACCGATGCCGTTGTCCTTTGCCCATTGGACGTACTCCGCGACGATCAGGAAGTACGCGGCAAAGCCCTTGTCGCAGATTACCTTGTATTCGTATTCGAAACGGTCCTTGATGTTGACGCCGTTGATCTCGCGCGTCGCCCAATCCTCGCCGTAGTGCTGGCGCAGGCCCTTCTCGCACTCGCGACGGAACTGGCTCTCGTGCGTCTCGCCGGGGTCGAGCAGCGGGAAGCGCGGCAGGATGATGGAGTCCCAGTCCAGCTCAACGTAGCACTTGTCGGCGATCTCGAGCGTGTTGTCGCAGGCCTCGGGGCAATACGGGAACATTGCCCGCATCTCCTCCTCGGTCTTCATGTAGAACTCCGAGCCGGTCATGCGCATGCGGTTGGGGTCGTCGACCTTGGCGTTCATGCCGATGCACATGATGACGTCCTGCACCGGCGCGTCCTCGCGGCGCAGATAGTGGAAGTCGTTAGTGGCGATGACCTTGACGCCCACCTGTTTGGCGATGTCGATGAGCGTGCGATCCATCTGCTCGTCGGTCAGGCCGTTATCGGTGGTAATGCCGTGTTCCTGGATCTCGATATAAAAGTCGCCGGGGTCGAAGGTGTCGCGGAAGGTCTCGGCCCATTTGATGGCGCCTTCCATGTCGCCGCGGTCGATGTATTTGGGGATGATGCCCGCAATGCAGGCGCTCGTGCAGATCATACCCTTGGCATGGCGGCGCAGGTTGTCGAGCGTCACGCGCGGCTTGTAGTAAAAGCCCTGCACGGCGGCCTCGGAGACCGTCTGCATCAGGTTGACGTAGCCCTCCTGGTCCTTGGCCAGAAGGATCATGTGGTAGAGCTCGGGCTTATGGTCGCGGGCGAGCGTCTCGTCCGGCGTAAAGTAAACCTCGCAGCCAAAGATGGGCTTGATGACCAGAGGCGGCTTGAGCTCGTCGATGTTGCCCTTCTCGTCCCACATGGCCATGTCCTTCACATACTGGGCATGCTCGCGCGGGTTTTCCTCGGGATCGGGCTCCACCAACTCGTCGCGGCGGTCCTTTTCCAAGAAGGCCTTGTCGTGGCTCCAGGTTTTGTACTCGGGCGTGTTGTGGTTGACGGCGTCGCAGGCCAGCGCCAGGTCGGGCACGCCATACATGTAGCCGTGGTCGGTAATGGCAACAGCGGGCATGCCCAGCTCAACGGCACGGTTGACCATATCCTGGATACGGGTTGCGCCGTCGAGCATGGAAAAAACAGTGTGATTGTGCAGATGGACGAATGCCATGTGATGAGCTCCGATGCGGGTTCGTGTTCTGACTGAACGATTTTACCGCACGGCGCGGACGGCACCCGAACCTAGCCAAACCAACACGGCTCCTCTTGCAGTTGCGGTGGAATAGTTCCCGCTTGGGCCACCTGGGCCGCAATACAGGAACTATTCCACCGCAAGTTATCTGAGGGCTAGAGATTGTAGGTGACTACTTGGGGTTCGGCGGGTTCGACGAAGATGGCCGGATTCGCCTGCTCCACGCGAACGAACTTGACCGTCACCGTCTCAACGCCCGCCTTGTGCAACGCATCGGCGTAGACGCGCGCCTGCAGGGCGTGCTTCTCGAGCAGCTGGTCCGGCGTCTCATCCGGCGTGCCACCCGTCTTGTAGTCGATGACCAGTGCGCGCGACGGATCGGCCGGGTTCGTCGCCAAAGCGTCGATGGCGCCCTCGGCATATGCACCGTAGCGAGCGATGTCCTCGTCCTCGCAGCCCAGCGAAAAGAACGGCACCTCGGCGCGAACGCACGGCCACGCGAGCAGGTCGGCACGAACGGCCGACTTGAGCCAGCGGTCCAGAGCAACGTCGAAGCGTTCGCGCTGCTCCGGCGTCAGGCGCCACTGGCGCGCCAGTGCATCGGCACGCGCGGCGGGCAGCGCATCGGCGCCCATCTCGATGAG
>CABQNF010000312.1 GCA_902465465.1 uncultured Collinsella sp.
CGACCACCTTGTCCTCGGCAATCCAGACAGGGGCATCCTCGTAGCCCGCGAGCAGCCCCAGTACGGAAAGGGCCATATCCGGGCGTCCACCGGTGGAGCAGGTCGCAACCACTTCGGCACCCGGCCAGCGACGGCGGACGGAATCGAGCGCCAGCGCCAGATCGGTATAGTCCTTGTACGGGTCATGGCGCTCAACTTCAAAGTCGGTGGCGGCATCGACCAACGCGCGACCCGCGTCGCTCACCGTGTCCGCATCTCCTACATACACGTCGCAGCCCAGGCCGGCACCCAGCAGCGCGTCGAGTCCGCGGTCTACGGCAACAACATGGTCGCACTCCCCCGCTAGCCGGCGCAACAGATCCACGCTCGCCACGACGGGCGAGCCGCACACCACTAATATTTTACAAGCCACAGCCCTCGCCTATCCCTCAAACGCAAGAACGTGATCCAAATCCAGCTCTTCGTAGCTGTCGATAAAGATATCGCAGTTGGCGCGTACGTCGTCGCGCTTCATACGCCCGTGCGGGTCATAAATACCCACACGCTTAAAACCGGCGACCCCAGAGCTCTTAAGGCCAAACACGGCGTCCTCAAACACCCATGCGCGCTCAAACTTGCACCCGTGGCGCTCCTCCAGACGGCGCAGCGCAAGTTCATACACATCCGGGAACTGCTTGGAGCGTCCTGCCTCACCCGTCGTGGTAACAAGCTCCATGTAAGCGTCGAGCCCGGCACCAGCGAGCGCGGACTGCACCAGCTCGGCCGGCGTGGACGTGGCAACGCACATGGCAATGCCCGCCGCCTTCGCCTGCTCCAAAAAAGCAAGGAGCCCCTCGCGCGGCGGCACCTTGGAGTACCCATCAATCAGAATATTGCTCAGTTCACGATATAGTTCCTCGCCATTCGCGCCAATGCCCCACGTGTCGTGGTAGGCCTGGCATTCGTCCTCGAGCGAAAGATGCTCAAACTGGGCAAAATCGTCGACCGTCACGTCAACTCCGTGGCGGTGCAATAATTCGGGCTGGGCATAGGCCCAAACGGGGGTGCTATTTACCAGCGTGCCGTCGCAATCGAAAATAAAAGCAACCTTGGGAGCGGCGGAGTGGGACATAAACGAACCTTTCAATATCAAATGGTAAACATCCTGCTAAAAACGTTTTACCAAACGTCAGCCAAACAATTTTGAAACCCAAATTGGTAAAACTGTCAAGAGTTTTACCACTGCAATTCTGCCAGTGGTATAAACATGTCGCTTACCGATTAAACGCCCCTGCAAATCCGCTTTCGTCCACAAAACTAACGCACAGGTGTTATCGTAGTTTCTGCCGAAAGTTCCACCGAGCACGCGAGGTGGAACGAATCACAGAAACTTCGCCGTCCCTTCGATTCGTGCAGCCTTGGACCTTTCGCATCTAGTCACCAAGGCAACACGCTGCCGCGTCATGATGGGATCAAACGTGAGCGATACAAAGCTAAAGCCAACGGCTAAAAAGCCCGCAACCCGCAAACCGGCTCCGCACGCACCGGAGCTCACCAAGGACGATGTCTATCTGTTTGGCATCGGCACGTGGGAGCGCAGCTGGGAAAAGATGGGCGCGCATCCCGACACGCAGCAGCGCACGCGCGGCTGGCGCTTTTGCGTTTGGGCGCCCGACGTAAAGAGTGTCCATGTCATTGGCGAATTTAACGACTGGGATGAGGAAGCCAACCCGCTGGTGCCCGTGCATACGAGCGCTATCTGGGAAGGCTTTATTCCTGGCGCCGAGCAGGGCCAGCTCTATAAATATCTCATCGAGACCAACGAGGGCGAAAAGCTCTACAAGGCCGATCCGTACGCCTTTAAGGCCGAGTGCCCTCCGGGTACCGCGAGCGTGCTGTGGACACTCGATGGCTACAAGTGGAACGACGCCGCATGGCTCAAACGCCGCGCCGACCATAACCACATGTCGCAGCCCCTTAACATCTACGAGGTACATATTGGCTCGTGGAAGCGCCACGGCGATGCGCCGCAGGGCG
>CABQNF010000313.1 GCA_902465465.1 uncultured Collinsella sp.
CCGTACCTTGCGAGCCGCCAGGTGGTCGCGGTCGATCCCCAGAGCGATATCTACACGCTTGCCGATCTTGAGGATAAGATCGTGGCGGTTCAGTCCACCACCAAGCCCGAGGGCATTTTGCTCAACCGCACAAATGAAAACGTTCCGCAGATCAAGGAGCTCTACAGCTTTTCGGACGGTTCATATCTGAACCCGGCGCTCGTCGAGGGCCTGGTCGACGCTATCGCCGCGCATGAGTCCTCGTTCCTCACCTACGAAAAAGACTATGGTGTGACATATCGCATTTTGGATGAGCCGCTGCTAGAGGTTGGTTTGGGCACCGCTTTCGATATCAACGATACGCGCGGCATCGACGTCAAGCTCACTCATGCCTACCAAGAAATGCTTGCCGATGGCACCATGGAACGCCTAGTGTCAAAGTACTTTGATGACCCTTCGCCATTTTTGAATATGGAGGGCCTGTCATGATCGATGCGCCTGACCACGCCGTAGAGGAGCGGGGCAATCGTTCGGCAGGGGCATGGCTCCTTGTCGCTCTGCTGGGGATAGTGCTCTCGGTTGCTGCCGGCATGATGAGCTACGGTTACATGACGGCCCAAGCCGAGCAGCGCTTTGCCGACGTTGTCGATTACGTGGCGACGCAGAGCCTTTCCTACGATGCATTCAATAGCGCCTATACGACCAAAAACCTGATACGCGTTATGGAGATTGCCGGAGCGGCAGCGCGCGATATGGAGCGCGACGGTTCGGTGGATAACGCCATGCTGGAGCAATATGCCGACCAGTTCAACGTGAGCGCGCTGATTGTGACGGACGCATCGGGCAATTTGGTGTCCGAGTCCTCGACGGGCGATGTGGGCTACGAGTCTTTCGCTACGCATCTCAAGGAAGCGCCCGTGCTGGAGGTGGCAACCCATCCACTTAAGTCCTATACCGCCCGCATTACGCTTTCGGATGATTCGGTTGCAGACATTGGTTGCGTGGCTCGACAGGATGGCGAGGGCATCGTTATCGCGGTCAGGCATCAGAGCGCGAAGGCGGTTGCAAGCAATACACTCAAACTGCAGAGTTTGCTCGAAGGCTATGAAACCATCGATAGCGGCAATATCGTGATCGAAAGCGACGGCAAGGTCGTTGCGACCAATGCCGTTGAACCCACTGTATTGGGCGTATTCGATCTGCCTGCGACGGACGTCTTCATTGTCGACGGTATTAAGGATCGATGCCTGGCCGGTAAGGTCAAATTGATTAACGCCGACGGCGAGTGGTATTTGGGCGCATTTGGAAAAGCGCACAAATTCTATGTGTACACCTATGCTCCGGCGCGGCGTTACTTTGAGGTTGTCGCGGCTGTTGCTGCCGGCGTGCTGGCGCTCTACAGCGGTTTTATAGCCGTTGTTGTGATGGTGCGTCGCCGCGCTGATCGCCGACGTTTGACGGACTTGCTGCAGCAGGAGCGCGACTATGGCGACAAGCTGGCAAAGGCGGCGCGTGAGGCCTCGTCTGCCAATTCGGCAAAGACAGAGTTTCTGCGTCGCATGAGCCACGATCTGCGCACGCCCATCAACGGCATTCGCGGCATGGTCGAGGTTGGCGATGCCAATGCGGACGATTTGCAAAAGCAGACTGAGTGCCGCTCGAAAATCTGGACGGCATCGGGACTGCTGCTCGACCTTGCCAACGAGGCACTCGATATGAGTCGCCTGGAGAGCGGGCAGGTCGACCTGAACCTCGTACCCACAAATTTGGTGGCCCTCAATCGCGAGGTGTGCGATATTCTGGAGCGCCAGGCCGAGGAGCGTCTGGTTACAATTATTTGTGACCAACGAACCCTTGTTCATCCCTATGCGCGGGTGAGCGTGACGCACCTCAAGCGCTTGTTGCTCAATATTGCCGGCAATGCCGTCAAGTACAACCGCCAGGGCGGCTATGTTCGCCTGGTGTGCCGCGAGGTGGAGCCAACGGATGGCGTCCCCGTCTATGAATACACGATCGCCGACAACGGTATTGGCAT
>CABQNF010000314.1 GCA_902465465.1 uncultured Collinsella sp.
CTGCGATATCGACGGCAGCGAAGAGCGCCTCGAGCTCTAATTTCCCAAATTGGCTACCCATTCCAAAAAGACTGGTCAGGCGTCAGGAGGACACATGGACGGATTGAATACGGTGTTGGAGTATCTGACGTCGGTGCCGGCGTGGTATCTGGCGACGAGCGTGGACGGGCAGCCGCATGTGCGTCCGTTTTCGTTTGCGCAGATCCAGGGCGGCAAGCTGTGGTTTGTGACGGCGCGCACCAAGGATGTGTGGCAGGAGCTGCTGCAAAACCAACGCTTTGAGGCCACGAGTTGGTGGCCGGGCCATGGCTGGCTTATCTTGCGCGGGCGTGCCGGCTTGGATGACCGGGCTTTAGACGAAATGCGCGAAGCCGGGTGGAAGCATCTAGAGCACCTGGGCGAGCACTATGAGGGGCCTAACGACCCCACGCTCGTCTTCTTTAGCGTCGAGGATCCCGAGGCTTTTATCTGCAATCACGACGAATGGGTGCCGGTCGAGCTCTAGCCAGCTGGCTCATCCTAACAACTTGGTTTTCGCATGGGCGGGCCCCGTATTGCCCGGCGCCGTTAGGAGCGCCGGTCAATACGGGGCCCGCTCCATTTGTCAATTCCTTCAAGCGAATGTGTCGGGAATGTTTCAATGCATGAATATACAAGCCATTTACGTGTTCATGCATCTTTTGGTGCTAAAGTTTCAACCCACCTCATAACGACCGCTGCGAAATGCGCATCGGTGCATAAATCGCAGACAAGGAGTCTGATATGTCTTTGAAGGTTGGAATCGTCGGCGCGGCTGGATATGCCGGAGCCGAGCTCATTCGCCTCGTGCTCGGCCATCCCGAGTTTGAACTTGTTGCCATTACGTCCAACGCCGATGCCGGCCAGCCGCTGTCCGCGGTGTATCCGAGCTTTGCTGGTGTGAGCGACCTGGTTTTCACCACGCATGACGCGCCCGAGCTCAAGAGCTGCGATGCGGTTTTTCTTGCCGTGCCGCACACGGCTGCCATGGCACAGGTGCCCGCGCTGCTTGCATCGGGCGTCTCCTGCTTTGATCTTTCGGCCGATTACCGTCTGAGCGACGCGTCTGTCTTTGAGGCATGGTATGCCGCCGAGCACACGAGCCCCGAGTTGCTCAAGACCCGCGCTTTCGGCCTGCCCGAGCTGTTCTGCCAGGACTTAGAGACCGCTGCTTCCAGCCATGCCGCTGGCAGGCCCGTGCTGGTCGCCTGCGCCGGTTGCTATCCCACCGCAACGAGCCTTGCCGCCGCGCCCGCCGTGCGCGCTGGCTGGGTTGCCCAGAGCGGCCCCGTGATCGTTGATGCCATCAGCGGTGTGACGGGTGCCGGCAAGTCCTGCAACGCTCGTACGCATTTTTGCAGCGCTGACGAGAACTTGGAGGCCTACGGCGTGGGCAAGCATCGCCACACGCCCGAGATTGAGCAAATCCTTGGCCTGACCGATCGCGTCGTCTTCACCCCGCATCTGGCACCGCTCAAGCGCGGCCTGCTCTCCACGGTGACGCTGCCGCTCACGCCGCAGGCCATCGACTCCCTGGCTCTTGAGGATGTCGTCGACTATTACAAGCAGTTCTACGCTGGACGCACCTTTGTGCGCGTGCTCGATGCCGGCCAGCAGCCCAAGACGGCTTCGGTCGTCGGCACCAACGCCGCCCAGATTGGCCTTGCGTTCAACAAGCGCGCGGGCGTGCTGGTGGCGACGGGCGCCATCGACAATCTGTGCAAGGGCGCTGCGGGCCAAGCGGTCCAGTGCGCCAATATCGTCTTTGGCTTTGACGAGCGACGAGGCTTGCCCACAGTGGCGTGCCTGGTGTAGCACATTCGATTGTTAACGATTTGGTAGTCGGGCATCGAGTGGGGCGCCACTTTTAAGCTGGTCTACTAATTGCGACCGGTATGGCGTGCCAGCCGATGCCCGCTTTTTTATTTGATATAGGGAGCCGTAGGGACGATGAATACCGACCTGATTGATATTAAGATACGC
>CABQNF010000315.1 GCA_902465465.1 uncultured Collinsella sp.
AGACATCTGGTCGCCGTCGAAGTCGGCGTTGAAGGGCGAGCAGACCAGCGGGTGCAGGTGGATAGCCTTGCCCTCGACCAGAACCGGCTCAAAGGCCTGGATGGACAGACGGTGCAGGGTCGGTGCGCGGTTGAGCAGCACGACGCGGCCGTCGATGACCTCTTCGAGGATGTCCCACACAAAGGTGGCACCGCGATCGATAGCGCGCTTGGCGCCCTTGATGTTCTCGACCTTGCCAAGCTCGACCAGGCGCTTCATGACGAAGGGCTTGAAGAGCTCCAGTGCCATGGTCTTGGGCAGACCGCACTGGTGCAGCAGCAGCTTGGGGTCGGTAACGATAACCGAACGGCCGGAGTAGTCGACACGCTTACCCAGCAGGTTCTGACGGAAACGACCCTGCTTGCCCTTGAGGGCCTCGGCGAGCGACTTGAGCGGGCGACCGCCACGGCCAGAGACCGGGCGACCACGACGGCCGTTGTCGAACAGGGCGTCCACGGACTCCTGGAGCATGCGCTTCTCGTTGTTCACGATGATCGCAGGAGCGTCCAGGTCGAGCAGGCGCTTGAGTCGGTTGTTACGGTTGATCACGCGACGATACAGGTCGTTGAGGTCGGACGCGGCGAAGCGGCCACCGTCGAGCTGGACCATCGGGCGCAGATCGGGCGGAATGACCGGGATGACGTCCAGGATCATGTTCGCGGGGCTGTTGCCGCCCTTCAGGAAGGCGTCAACGACCTCGAGGCGCTTAACGGCCTTCTCGCGCTTCTGCTTCTGGGAGTCCTCGTCGGCGATGATGGCCTTGAGCTTCTCGGCCTCGGAAGGAAGGTCGATGGCAGCGAGCAGGTCGCGGACGGCCTCGGCACCCATGCCACCCTTGAAGTACATGGAGTAGTAGCGGGTCATCTCGCGGAACAGCGGCTCATCGGAGATGAGGTCGCGCTCGGTGAGCTTCATGAAGGCGTTGAAGGCGTCCGTGCGGAGCTGCTTCTCGTCCTTGCACTCTTCCTCGATGTCGACGATGCCAGAGGCGATCTCCTCGGGGGTCAGCGGCTCCTCGTCAGAGAACTCGTCAAAGTTCTCGGGGTCGCCCTGCTCCTTGAGGGACTCGATCTGGCGGGCGCACTCGGCATCGATCTCTTCCAGATCGGCGGCGAGCTCCTCGCGCAGGTCGTCGGCGTCGGCCTCGCGAGCCTCGTAGTCAACCTCGGTGATGATGTAGCTGGCAAAGTACAGAACCTTCTCGAGGTCCTTGGACTTGATGTCGAGCATACGGCTCATCGGGAAGCTCGTGGGGCTCTTGAAGTACCAGATGTGGGACACGGGAGCGGCGAGCTCGATGTGGCCCATGCGGTCGCGACGCACCTTGGCCGAGGTGACCTCGACGCCGCAGCGCTCGCAGACGATGCCCTTAAAGCGGATGCCCTTGTACTTGCCGCAGGAGCACTCCCAGTCCTTGGCAGGACCGAAGATCTTCTCGCAGAACAGGCCGTCCTTCTCGGGCTTGAGGGTACGGTAATTGATGGTCTCCGGCTTCTTGACCTCACCGTGCGACCAGGAACGGATCTGGTCGGCGGAGGCAAGGGAGATCTTTACCGAGTCAAAATCAGTAGCTTCGAAATCTGCCACAGTCAACTACTCCTTATCAGTGGTCGTGGCGGCGACAGCCTCGGGTGCCTCGGCGGTCTCGGCATCCTCGGCCTCGACGTCGGCGTCAACGCCGGCGAGCGCAGCCAGGTCGTCGAGAGCGGAGGTCTCCTCGGCGGTCACAGGGGCGGAGGCGTCCTCGTCGGCATCGTGCATGGGCTCGATGTCCAGTGCGAGGGAGCGAATCTCCTTGACGAGAACCTTGAAGGACTCGGGGATACCCGGGACAGGAACGTTCTCGCCCTTGACGATGGACTCGTAGGTCTTGACGCGGCCCACGGTATCGTCGGACTTGACGGTCAGGATCTCCTGCAGGACGTTGGAAGCACCGTAAGCGTACAGTGCCCAAACTTCC
>CABQNF010000316.1 GCA_902465465.1 uncultured Collinsella sp.
GCCGGTGATCTTGGACATGAGCGGGCTGCCGCCGTGGGACTTGGCCACCGTCGTGCCGTCGGTAATCAGGTCGACTTCGCCCGAGACCACTACGGCGCCGCCGGTGTAGCGGGCGAGCGCCACGGCAGCGTCGCGGGCAGCGTCTACCGTGTCGGTGGTATCGACACCGCGTACGCGGCTCAGATCGGCCGCCTCGCCCTCAAGACCCCACAGGCCGGCGAGCGCGATGATCTCGGAGGCGTTGCCGCGCACGATGGCGGGCTTGTACTGCTTGAGCTCGTTTACCAACTGGGTGCGCAGGCTACCGATGCCCAGGCCCACCGGATCGAGCACCCAGGGCTTGCCGGCGTCATGTGCCGCCTTGGCCGCGCGGGGAATCGTCTGCTCGTAGATGGGGAAGAGCGTGCCCATATTGAGATAGATGGCGCCGCCGCCGGCAACGAGTGCCTCGCCCTCGTCGGGCAGATAGACCATAGCGGCCGAACCGCCCACGGCGAGCTGCGCGTTGGCGACAAAGTCGATCGTCACCGTGTTGGTGATGGAACCGGCCATCGGATTGGTGGCGCGAATCTCCTCCACGGCCTTGACCATATGTTGCTTAAGCTGTTCCGAATCAATCACTGCACATGCCTCCTTGGCATAGAAAAGGGGCGCTGTGCATAGACAGCGCCCCTGTAAAGGCGGCATGCTCCCTACGCCAGCATTAACTGACAGGTTCAAAGGATTGGGCCCATTGCCCTCTCAGCCTTGTGGTTTGCACCGCCGGCACTCCCGCATCGAATCTGTTGTTCCCTATACTAGCGCACCGTTACAATGGATACGGTGAAAATGACTGGGGGACTCTATGATCAAACTTGTGCTGACCGATATGGACGATACGCTGATTCCAGCCGGGCATGACGGCGCCAGCGACTACGCCATTGAGGGTATTCATGCCATGCAGGCGGCGGGTCTGCACTTTGGGCCGGTTTCGGGTCGTCAGCCGTCCGCGATGGGCTGGATGTTCAAAAACCGTTCCGAGTGTTTTTCGACCGGTGCGTTCTGTAACGGCCAGGTGATGTTTGTCGACGGCGAAGTAGTCGCTTCGCGCGCAATCGACAACGATGCTCTGATGCGTTTGGCTGACTATCTGGAGCAAGAGACCGACGATACATTTCTAAAAGTCTACAGCCTGGGCGATGACTTTTGGGGCAACGATGCCTATTGCGTGACGAGCAATCCCGAGCGTGTGCGTCGCGCTATGGAGTCGGGCGGCAATGCGTGGCTCAAAGGCGAAGAGGCCCCGTGTCGTCCCGTCGTCGATGGCGCGCCGGTGTTTAAGGCGAATATCTGGAGTGCCCGTTCGCGTGAGGAGCTCGCGGAGCTACGCGAGCGCGTTGCCGTTGAGGTGCCGGAACTCTCGCTTGTGTTTCCCAACAACCGAGTGCGCCTGTTCGACATCCTTCCGGATGGTTGGGACAAGGGCTGCGCTGCGCTGGAGCTGGCGCGCGCCTTGGGCCTGACGCCCGATGAGGTGGCCGTATTTGGCGATTCCGATAACGATCTGCCCATGATCGATGCCGTTTCCAACTCCGTTGCAGTCGCCAATGCCAACGAGGCCGTCACGGCTGCCGCGCGCTGGCATATCGGCGCCGCGGTGGATGATGCGGTCGCCGGAGCCCTGCATCAGATTGCCGCCTGCGCCGCGACGGGGGAGATGCCGCCGTTTATGCGCCTGCCGGGTGCTGCCGACGCGAATCTCACGAACAGCTAAGGAGACAGCCATGAAGCTTCAGCAGCTCAGGTATGTCGTCAAAGTTGCCGAATGCGGCAGCATCACCGAGGCCTCGCGCCGGCTCTTTGTGTCGCAGCCTTCGATTACCGCGTCGATTCGCGATCTCGAAAACGAGATGGGTGTGCACATCTTTGAGCGCACCAACAAGGGCGTCATTGTGTCCGAGGAAGGCGAAACCTTCTTGGGCTACGCGCGTCAGGTGCTCGACCAGGCCGACCTAC
>CABQNF010000317.1 GCA_902465465.1 uncultured Collinsella sp.
CTGGGACGACGAGGAGACCCCCTCGGTCGAGTGCCCTGTCGGCGACTTCTTCTGCAACGGCTTCGGTGAGCGCGCCATCGTCAACTCGATGCCCATCTGCGTGAACCCGACGGGCGGCATGAACTGCTACTTCGAGATGCCCTTCAGGAAGCACGCCAAAGTCACGCTTACGAGCGAGCACCCCGGGTTCATTAAGTACATCTTCTACACGTTCAACTACGCGCTCACCGACGTGCCGGACGACGCCATGTACTTCCACGCCCGTTTTAACCGCGAGCGCAGCACCCGCAGGGGCGTCGACTACACCGTGCTCGACGGCGTGCGCGGTAAGGGCTACTACGTCGGCACCTACATGGCCCTGTGCGCCCTGGAGCGCTATTGGTGGGGCGAGGGCGAGATGAAGTTCTTCCTCGACGGCGACGAGGAGTTCCCCACGGTCACCTCGACGGGAGCCGAGGACTACTTTGGCGGTGCCTGGGCCTTCCTCGACAGGCCGCCCCACGCGCTGCCCGAGGCGCAGTGCTTCAACACACTGTTCGCCGGCTACCCGTACCGCTCGACGCGCGACGCCACGCGCGACCGCTTCAGCGCGGGCAAGCCGAACCCGAACCCGATGCTCGCGACCAACGACGACGCGCTGCCCAGGCACGGCCTCTACAGGTGGCACCTTCCCGACCCGATCTCGTTCAAGGAGGACCTGCGCGTGACGTTCCAGGACCTCGGCAACGACGACATCAAGCTCTACGAGCGCGAGGACGACATCTCCACCGTCGCCTACTGGTACCAAAGCGAACCGCACGCCGTGTTCGCCCCGTTTGCCGCAAGGCAGGACCGCGTGCCCAGGTAGGGTCGCCTCGAAACAAGCCAACGTTATGGGCGTCCGCGGTTGACCATGACTGCGGGCGTCCCTTTGTAAGGAGGATCGCATGAGCGAAAAGCAAATGAGGCTCGGCGCCCTCGAGGCCGACGGGACCAAGATGGTCTGTGCCGTGGTGTCCGGCGACGGCGAGGTCCTCGACCGTATGGAGACCCCGACGCTTGCGCCCGCCGAGACCGTCCCGCAGATGATCGAGTGGTTCGCCGCCCGCGATGTGGACGCGTTGGGCATCGGCGCCTTCGGCCCGACCTGCGTCGACCCCGCCGACGAGCGCTACGGCTCCATCCTCCAAACGCCCAAGCTCGCGTGGCGAGGCTATGGTCTTCGCGCCGCGTTTGCCGACGCCCTCGGGATTCCGGTGGCCTACGATACGGACGTGAACGTTGCCTGCCTCGGCGAAGCGGTCTTCGGCTGCTGCAAGGGGCTCAAGGACGCCGTCTACGTGACCATCGGCACCGGCGTGGGCGCGGGCGTCATGTGCGCGGGCAGGCTCCTTCACGGCATGCTGCACCCCGAGGCCGGCCACATGCTGGTAAGGACCCGTCCCACCGAGGAAGGACGCTGCGTCTGCCCGAGCCACGCGAGCTGCCTCGAGGGCCTCGCCTCCGGCCCCGCCATCGCCGCGCGCTGGGGAAAGCCCGCGGCCGAGCTCGCGGACAACGATGAGGTGTGGATGCTCGAGGGGGATTATCTGGGGCAGATGTGTGCGAACCTCGTGCTCATGTACTCGCCTCACCGCATCGTCCTCGGCGGCGGCGTGATGCACCAGGAGCAGCTCTACGGCATCGTCCGCAAGAAGACCCTCGAATATCTGGGTGGCTACATCCAGACCGCCGAGCTTAAGGACATGGAGAGCTACATCTGCGCCCCGGGCTGCGGCGGCGACCAAGGAATCCTCGGCGCGGCCGAGCTGGCAAGAAGGGCGCTCGCGTAACTTGCGCTCTCTCCGCCATACAACGCGTTAAGAAAAGACGAGCGCTTCTTGCCAATTGGGCGGCAAGAAGCGCTCGTCTTTTGCATTTGTTTTTGGGCAGAACGCCCCGCCTCCGCTAGAGTCCCTGGACCGCTACACCCACGAGGTTTGGACCGGTGTGGACAAGAAGCGCGGGGCT
>CABQNF010000318.1 GCA_902465465.1 uncultured Collinsella sp.
CTACAATCCCGAAAGCGGTGCCAACGTGGTCGTTGACATCAAGCTCGATGCCAAGGAGGCCAAGGGCGGTGCCCGCAAAACCGTTCGCTACACGCGATTCGATACGTGCGGACATTGCGGCGGCTCGGGCTCTGTCTCCTCCGAGCATGCCCATACCTGCCCAAGCTGCGGCGGACGCGGCCATATCGATGTGGACCTGTCCTTTCTGTTTGGTGCCGGCACGTTTCAGTCAGTTTGTCCCGAGTGCGGCGGCTCGGGCAAGGTCGTAGCCGATCCGTGCCCCGATTGCGGCGGCAGCGGTCGTACCCGCGTGACCTCCGAGCAAACGATTGAGTTTCCTGCCGGCACGCACGACGGCGACGAGGTTCGCATTAGCGGCATGGGCCACGCCGGTACCAATGGAGCCACGGGTGGTGACCTGGTCGGTCGCGCCCATGTTGAGGCCGAGCGCCTGGAGGGTAAAGCCCGTACCGGCTTTTACCTGATGGGCATCGTGGCGCCGTTTTTGGTGCTGTCGGCCATCTCGGGCGTGTTTTCGGCCTTTGCCGTGATGTGTTTTGTCCCGTTTGCCATGGGTCTGCTCATGGTTCTCTCAGACGGGATTCTTCACCGTAGCCTACTGTGGTGGAAGCGTGGCGCGATGCAGTTTGCCAACGGTTTTGCTAACGGCTTCATGTTCGCGCTCGTGTCGGTGTGGTTTGCGAGCTGCTCGCAGCGCGCGATGCTTTCGCCCTACGGGATGCAATAACATCAAACCCTCTGTTTGCGGTCGGCCCTGCATGGGTATAGGACGCACTGTGACAATATTGAAAGTCGGAAGGATTCGGTCGTGTCGGAAAATAGGGATTACTACGAGGTACTTGGCGTCGACAAGGATGCCGACGCGCGGACCATTAAGCGCGCGTTTCTAAAGAAAGCCCGTACGGTACACCCGGATGTTTCGGACGACCCCGAGGCCGAGGCCAAGTTCAAAGAGCTTAACGAGGCCTATTCTGTCCTTTCCGATGAGCAGAAGCGTGCTAACTATGACCGTTACGGCACCGCCGACGGCCCTGGTGGTTCGGGCTACGTCGATATCAACGATATCTTTGGTGGCATGGGCATGGACGACTTGTTCTCGTCGTTCTTTGGCGGCGGTGCCGGCGGTGGCGCCCGCAGCCGTCGTGAGCGTCGTCGCGGACGTGACATGGCCATCTCGCTTTCGGTGACCCTTGAGGAGGCGGCGCTCGGCTGCAAAAAGACTATCAGCTATGACCGCCTTGCTCCTTGCGAGGACTGTAATGGCACCGGTAGGGCAGAGGGCGCACAGGAAAAGCAGTGCGGCCGCTGCCACGGTACGGGCTACGTCACGACGGTTCAGCGTTCGTTCCTGGGCCAGGTTCAGTCTTCCTCGCCTTGCCCCGACTGCCATGGCGAGGGCACGGTTATCGACCATCCCTGTGAGACCTGCGACGGTCAGGGCCGCACGCCTTCGCACGAAAAGATCGACATCGATATTCCCGCCGGCGTTTCGACCGGTCGCCAGCTGCGTGTGAGCGGCTTTGGCGAGGCCGGCCTTCGCGGCGAGCCCTCGGGCGACCTGATTGTCAACGTGCGTGTTGCCGACCATGAGCGCTTTAAGCGCAACGGTGACGACCTGTACCTGGTGAGCGATATCTCGATTGCGCAGGCTGCGCTCGGCTGCGAGATCGAGGTCGAGGGCATTATGCCCGACGAGGTCGTTAAGGTGACGGTTCCCGCCGGCGCCCAGTACGGCGACACCGTGAGCGTTAATAATTACGGCATGCCGCGCATTGGCGGTGGCGGTTCGCGTGGCCGCCTGATCGTGCAGCTGCGCGTGGTCGTTCCCACCAATCTTTCCAATAAGCAACGCGAACTGCTCCGTGCTTTTGCCGATGAGATGGGCGATGACGTCGCTTCTGGTAAGAAGTCGGTGACCGACCGTATCAAGAGTGCCCTCGACGATATCCTCGATT
>CABQNF010000319.1 GCA_902465465.1 uncultured Collinsella sp.
GCGCTTCGACCGCAACCACGTGCATGCGTATGCCGACGTGATCGTGGCCGCCGCGCCCAACGCCAAGCGCGCTCGCCAGGAGTATCGCGTGGGTGACGATGCCCTGCTGGACGCCCTGCGCGATCGCATCCGCTTTGTGCTTGCCATCTGCGACGAGCTGGGTCGCGAGAAGCTCGTGCTGGGCGCTTGGGGCTGCGACAACAACGGCTTTGACGCCGAGGCCGTGGCCGAGCTCTTCCGCAAGGAGCTCGCATCGGGCGACTTTAAGGTCAAGCAGGTCTTTTTTGCCGTGCCCTCTACGCGCTGGGACGAAGATTTTGCTAAGTTCGAGCACGTGCTGGCAAACTTCCCCGAGCGCAACGAGGAGTCCTATGCCCAGGTTGCCGCTCGCGCTGCGGCTGCCCGCGCCGCCGAGCAGGCCCAGGCTGCCGCCGAGGACGATGAAGACGATGACGATTGGCGCAAGTACCTGTAATCGGTATGTGCTGACAGATAGGTCGATTCGGCGGGAGAGACTGCTCCCGCCGACTTTTTACTAGAGGAAGGGCTTACGATGAAAAACGTTCTGTGCTTTGGCGACAGCAATACCTACGGCTATGATCCGGCGGGCATGCGCGACGGCACCGCGGTACGCTATGCGCACGATGTGCGCTGGTGCGGCGTGGCCCAGCGCGACCTGGGCGAGGGCTGGCACGTGATTGAGGAAGGCCTCAACGGCCGCACGACGGTGCGTGACGACATGTGCCATCTGGACACTAATCTCAACGGCATCCGCGCGTTGCCGATGCTGCTCGAGACTCATAAGCCGTTGGATGCGATCGTGATTATGCTGGGCACCAACGACTGCAAGACGGTCTTTAGCGTGGGGGCTGCCGATATCGCTGACGGTGCCATGGCGCTGATTCGCACCGTCCGCGCGTTTCCCTGGACCGAAGCCGCGCCCTGCCCGCGTATTCTGCTGATGGCGCCTATCAAGATTAAACCGCAGATCGCCGATGTGTACATGACCGACTTTGACGAGCGCTCCGTCGAGGCCTCGGAGCATTTTGCCGAGTACTATGCGTATGCTGCTAAACAGTTTGGCTGCGACTTTTTGAATGCCGCTGATTTTGCCGAGCCGGGCGATATCGACTATCTGCATATGATGCCCGAAAGCCATGAGAGCCTGGGTCACGCCGTGGCAGCCAAGCTCCAAGAGATGCTCGGAGAGTAGCGCGACCCCAAACCACCGCAAAGGGGGCGGGCGCCTTTGCGGTGGCTTGGGCTGCGAATCTTAATACTGCCACATGTGGTTGACAGGGCCGGAGCCTTTGCCCATGTTTAGGCCGGCGGCCAGAGCGCCTGTCAGGTATGCCTTGCCCGCGTTGACGGCATCGGCAAGATCCATGCCCTGGGCCAGCGCGCAGGCGATGGCGGACGAGAGCGTACATCCGGTGCCGTGCGTGTTGTCGGTCTCGATGCGCTTGTGGCGGAACCACGTGGTGAGTGGATCTCCCAGATGGTTGCCCTCATCATCGAGTGGCGCGGGTTCGGCCAGTACATCGTTGGCCTCGTTGACAAGATGCCCACCCTTAACGAGGGATGCGCAACCAAAGCGGCGGGTGAGGAGCATGGCAGCATTTTGCTGCGTGCGCTCGGAGTCGACCTCGTAGTCGAGCAGGGCCATGGCCTCGGGAATATTGGGCGTGATAACCGTCGCCAGCGGGAACAGGCGGCGGGTGAGCGCCTCGGCGGCATCTTCGGCAATCAGCCGCGCGCCCGAGGTGGCGACCATGACGGGGTCGACGACGATATTTTGTGCGTCCCAGGCGCTCAAGCGGTCGGCGATAACCTCGATAATCTCGGCAGAGGAAACCATGCCGATTTTGACGGCGCTGGGTCGAATATCGTCAAAAACGGCATCGATCTGCGCCGCGACAATATCCGGGGAGATGTTCTGCACGGCGGTGACACCCAAGGTGTTCTGTGCGGT
>CABQNF010000320.1 GCA_902465465.1 uncultured Collinsella sp.
CGAGCCGGTGGAGTACGAGTCGGAAAGCGTGATAAAGCCAAATTCGGAGCTCGACCACAGCACGATCTCCTCGGAAAGACGCGACAGGTGCATCGCCATGACGGATCCGGCGTAATGCAGATCGAGCAGGAAATCACGGTCGGAAACCGCATCGAGCGAGTTGGGAATCACGCCCGCAAAGCCAAGTTCAGCAGCCGTCATCTGGCGATCGAGCGGATAGCTCGTACCGGCAAGCGCGGCAGCACCCAGCGGGCAGTTGTCGGCGGCATCAAAGGCGGCCTTCAGGCGCGTAAAGTCGCGCGCGAACATCCAGGAATACGCCAGCAGATGATGCGAGAGCAGCACGGGCTGAGCGTGCTGCATATGCGTGTAGCCCGGCAGAATCACCTTGTCGTACTTCTTGGCCGCATCCACCAGCACATGGCGCAGCTCAAGATTGGCCTCCATGAGCTCCTTGGCCAGCGCCTTGATGCCCAGGCGCGTATCGGTCGCCACCTGGTCGTTGCGCGAACGCCCAGTATGCAAGCGCTTGCCAGCCTCGCCGATGCGACGCGTCAGCTCGCTCTCGATGGACATATGAATGTCCTCATCGTTGATATCGAAGGTGAAGTTGCCGGCATCGATATCCTGTTCGATTCCGGTCAGGCCCTTGGCAATCGCCTGCTCGTCCTCGGCACTGATGATGCCCTGGGCGGCCAACATCTTGGCATGCGCCTTAGAGCCGGCGATATCCTGCTTATAGAGATGTTTGTCGACCGGCAGCGACGCGCCAAACTCCTGCGTGACCTCGGCCACGCCCGCCTCAAAACGACCGCCCCAAAGAGCCATGGAACCGTCTCCTTTCTCCAAATACCAAAACAAGCGTCCAAAGCAATGTGCCCTGTCGCTAAAGCGATTTATCAACCGCTAGTTTTACACACTCCCTGCCGCGCGCGGGGCCATGTGGCTAATTTGCAAAGAAGTGACGCGCCATGCACTTGGCGCCCAACGTCTCCCTCCGGATGTTGCCCTGCGAACCATCGATCCAGGCCTTCAGGCTCATAGGGACGTCCTCGACCCTTGCAGCATCGAACTCGGGCGCGAGGGCAAGCAAAGCATGCGCGATAGCATTGAACATAATGGATACTCCTCATATATATAGGCGCAGAGCCGCCAAATTGATAGAAGGAGCCCCGCCGGACAACCCCGGCGGGGCTCGGACTCAGCCGCAGACGCGGCATCATATATGCGGGCGGAACGTAGGGGCCACCGATGTTAAGAAGTGTCAGCAAGCATAACGAAAGGTAGGGACCCCGTGCGCCCGTTATGTATCACGCGGATGGGCCGCGCGGATACCAAGGGAAGGAGGCGCTAGGCCTGGGCGGCAGCAGAGCTGGGGCCCTGGACCTTTGCCCACGTCTTGAGCGACAGCGTATCGATCTCGATAAAACCGGCGCTGGCCTTCTCGTCAAACGTGGTGTCGCGGTCGTAGGTAGCCAGACCGTAGTCGTAGAGGCTGAAGGGGCTCTTGCGGCCGACGACATGGCAGTTGCCCTTAAAGAACTTCAGACGGACAGTGCCGGTCACGAACTTTTGCGTGTCGGCCATAAAGGCATCGAGCGCGTTTTTGAGCGGGCTGTACCACTGGCCGTTGTACACGGCGGTGGCCCAATCCTGCTCGAGCTTGATCTTGGTCTTGAGCAGGTCGCCCTCGACGCAGATGTCCTCGAGCGCCTTGTGGGCGGTGATGAGCGTCAGGGCGCCGGGAACCTCGTAGCACTCGCGGCTCTTAAGGCCCACCAGGCGATCCTCGACCAGATCGAGACGGCCAAAGCCATTGTCGCCGGAGATCTTGTTGAGGGCGATGACGATCTCAGAGAGCTTCATCTTCTTGCCGTCGACGGCGACGGGCTTGCCGGCCTCAAACTCAATCTCGGTGTAGGTCGGGGTGTCCGGGGTGTCCTCGGGAT
>CABQNF010000321.1 GCA_902465465.1 uncultured Collinsella sp.
CCTTTGAGAGCCTCGACACGCAAATGCTCGATGCGGCGCGCACGCTGGGCTGGTCCGAGCGACGCATCTTCACCAAACTCATGATGCCGCTCGGCTGGCCCTCGATTGCCGCCGGCACGGTGCTCGCCTTTGCCCGCGCCATGGGCGAGTTTGGCTGCACCCTGTTCTTTGCGGGCAACTATGCCGGTATTACGCAGACCATTCCCATTGCGATTTACTTTGAATGGATGGGCGGCAATACGTCGGTGGCCCTCTTTTGGGTCGTGGTCGTAATAGCGTTCAGCTTCCTAGTCATCCTGTTCATCAACATGTACACGGCGCATTCGCAAAAATACCGCGAGCGTGGCCTTTCCCGTGCGGAACGTAAGCAGGCCAAAGATCTCGCCGGACAGGGCGATTCACTTGACCCGGCGGGCGGTGATGCCTTGCGTATCGATCGCGAGGCACTGGCCGAGCTCATGCGCGATGAGCCCGCTATGCAGGGAGGTCGATAGGCCATGTCACTCGTTCTGGACATAAAAAAGCGCTATCCGGGGTTTATGCTCGATATGCAGCTTGAGGCCGGCGAGGAGCGTGTGGCGCTGCTTGGTGCCTCGGGCTGCGGCAAGAGCTGCACGCTGCGCTGCATTGCCGGCGTGGAGACGCCCGACGAGGGCAAGATCGTCGTCAACGGCGTGACCTTTTTTGACTCGGCGGCGGGCATCAACCTGTCGCCCCAGGAGCGAAAATGCGCCCTATTGTTCCAAAACTATCAGCTGTTTCCCAACATGACGGTGGCCGATAACGTATGCGCCGGTGTAAAGGACGCGGGCGACGCCGCGGCGCGTAAAAAACTTGCCGAGCGCTACCTGGGCATCTTTGGCCTGGCCGATTTCGCCGACCGTTATCCCGCGCGCCTCTCGGGCGGCCAGCAGCAGCGCGTGGCGCTCGCGCGCATGGTGGCGGCGCACCCGGGCATCTTTATGTTCGACGAGCCCATGAGCGCGCTCGATTCCTATCTTAAGAGCGCGCTCGAGCAGAACATGCTCGACCTGTTCGATGTGTGCAACCGCACCGTGCTCTACGATATCGACGAAGCGTGCCGCCTGTGCCAGCGTGTCTGCGTGATGCACGACGGGCATGTTGAGGAGATCGGCTCCGTCGAGGACGTGGTCCGCCGTCCGCAGACGCTGGCGGCACTGCGCCTGACGGGCTGCAAGAACACAAGCCGGGCGCGCAAGATTGGGCCTCAGGAAGTTGAAGCCCTTGATTGGGGTATGACCTTTAACGTAGGTCGCGAGGTTCCCGATGACGTTGCGTACCTGGGTATTCGTGCGAGCTACTTCCATGTTGACAATCGCGCGGAGCGCGGTCGCAACAGCTACGATTTGCACGTGGCCCGTGTGAGCGATTCGCGCTTTGAGCGGCTGGTGCTGCTGGACGTGCCGCGTGCTGATGCGCCCACGCGTCTGCAGTGGAAGGTGAATAAGGTGAGTGTACCCGTGGAAGAGCTGCCGCAGGCGGGTGAGACTCTGCGCATGCATTTTGATGCAAGCAGGATTCATCTCGTTTGCCGATAATGCGGGGGCGATGCGGTCGAGGAGGTAGTCCTCGACCGCTTTGTTTTCACTTCGCCGTTCGCCGATTTCTACATGACTAAACCTTATCAGTCTGATAATTAATTATCAGATAGTGAGATGCTCACATCCCGACGCTGTCGTACGCATGTCGGCGGTGTTCGTCTGGACGACAACCGTTGATATAGTTACCTTCGACGAGAAAAGGAGGGTGCGCCGGTGCTGCAGATGACATATTCGCGTCGCGTTGCCGCGCGCGCCCTGTATATGGCTCGGAGCCGCATATGAGCAGGTATGTTCACGGCTCCGGGAGAGACGACGTACAACTAAATAATCGACCGCAAAGCGGGTTCCCCAAAATTCCGGGTTTGAGCACGGCTGGGTTTTC
>CABQNF010000322.1 GCA_902465465.1 uncultured Collinsella sp.
CCGTCGACGCACCGCCATCCACCGCAACGCCCTCAAAGGGCAGCACCTCAACGGCACGCGCAACGGGCGCAATCGCATCCGCCTCGGCCCGCATGCGCTCCAACACCGCCGCCGTCTGATCCAACACGCCGGCGCTGCGAATCAGGTACACCTCGCAGCCCGCGTCCACCTTACGCTTGCAATGCACGACGACGCGCTTCCCCGCTGCGGCATCCACCGGGCAGGGCACCTGCGGCCAGCGCTTGGGCACATCGGGACGCGCGTCGACACCCGGATAGAACCGAATCTCGAGCGTGTCACCCGCCGCCACGGCGGCGTCGAGCTCAACGGTCACCTCTTCGTGGCCCACAGCGACCAAGCGTCCCACGCGCACGCCCTGGTTAATTGCGCGCTCAAAGCTCATCAGCTCGGCACCCGAACGCCCTCGCAGGTACGCATCGGTAAACCCACGGTTAAACGACCTTCCCAGCTCGCGCTCAAGCTCTTCCACGGCACCGGGGTCCCACGCGTCGTCGCGCAGCATATCGAGCGCCCGGCGCCACACCCGCACCACATTGAATACGTAATCGGGGTTCTTCATGCGCCCCTCGATCTTGAGCGACGCCACGCCGGCATCTACAAGCTCGGGCAGATGCGCAATACCCAGATAGTCACGCGGGCACAGCAGGCGATCTCCCTCGACGGCGACAACGCTCTGCCCAGTCTCGTCCACCAAGTCATAGGATAGACGGCACGGCTGCGTGCAGTCGCCGCGCATCGCCGAGCGCCCACGCCGCAGGGCCGAGAACTCGCACGCCCCCGAATAGCCGATGCAAATCGCACCGTGGCAGAATACCTCGATGGGCACGCCCGTGGCACATAGCGCCGCAATCTCGTCGACCGCCAGCTCGCGTGCCGTCGTCACGCGCTCAACTCCCAGCTCATCGGCGGCAAGCCGCACGGCGCCTTCGCTATGAACGCCCGCCTGCGTAGACAGGTGAATCTCGACCCCGGGAATCGCCGCGCGCAGCGCGCAGGCCAACCCGGCATCGGCGACAATCAGAGCATCGGCGCCCAGCTCCAGTGCATGAGCTCCCAACGCCACCGCGTCGGACAACTCATCGTCAAATACGAACACGTTGAGCGTCACGTATACACGCACGCCATGGGCATGCGCCACGGCGCAGCCGCGCGCAAACTCGTCATCCGTAAAGCCATGAGCGCTCACACGGGCGTTAAAGCCGCCCAACCCCGCATAGATGGCATCGGCACCCGCGGCGATGGCCGCAAGCATCTGGTCGAGTCCGCCCGCCGGCGCCAGCAGCTCGGGCAGCGCCGCACCGGCAGCATCCAATCCTGTCTCGTATTGTCCGCTCGGCCCCATCGTCCGAATCGCCATCGACAAACTCCTTACCAAGGTATGCATTCACTCTGAAAAATGCCGTCTTCCAGCATACACGAGGCCTCGCGCGCCCCGTTTGGTTTATCGTGTAATAACTTATGTCCATCCTGCCCCGACGGCACATTCACCGTCCGGCACGACATACCTGGAGGTCAACATATGGGTCCTCGCCAACGACAGGGACGCAGCCGTTCAAAGACGCATGCCCTGCCCATAATCCTGCTCTCGTTTTTGGGCTTTCTGCTGATTGCGGGCGTGGCATTTGGCATCGGCATGGTCGGCAACGTCAACCGCTGGCTGTCCGATCTGCCCGACTACACCGACGCCAACGCGTATCTGGTGAGCGAGCCCACCGAGATCGTCGACTGCAACGGCAACAAGATCGCGAGTTTCTACACGCAAAACCGCAAGTCCATCACCAAGGACGAGGTCTCCCCCTACGTGCTGCAGGGCACCGTTGACGTCGAGGATGAGCGCTTCTACGAGCACGGCGGTATCGACCTGTGGGGTATCGCGCGCGCTGCGGTGGCAACCCTCGGCGGCGGCCACGAAGG
>CABQNF010000323.1 GCA_902465465.1 uncultured Collinsella sp.
CAAAGCTCGTACGGCGCGGCAGAACGCACTCAATCACGCCCATATCGTGCCCGGGAGCGCGGCGCACCGCCACACGGTCGCCCACGGCGGGCAGCAGCACCTCGTCCTCGCCGCGCGACTTGGCAAACCCCACGGCATGCTCGGCACGAAAGGTATCGTCGGCCGTCGCCACCAGCGGAAACCCGCGATCTAAGCGCACCACGGCGCCAAGCTGCATCTGCTCGGGCTCCTCAGCATGTGCGCAAAAGTCGTCAAATGCCGCCCGCTGAGCCCCATCGACCGGCAGGTCATCAAACGCCGGGACATCCTGCAGCGCGTCAAGTCCCGGCACGCTTGCCAGCAACTCCCCGGCAGACGCGAGAGCCTCGGTCGCAAGCTTCCGACGACGATCGCGCTTAGCCCGCGCCCCCGTCGTCTTTTTCTTCGCCTTAGCCTTAGCCTTGCCCACAAGCGCCTCCCAGCACCATAAATCACAACTGAGCAGGTATTTTAAATCAAAAAGAGCTGGCCGGGCAAAGCCCTAAATCAAAAAGAGCCGGTCGAGCAACTGCTCGACCGGCTCACACACTTTCCCTCAGCTTACGGTCCCGAGAGGTTGTCCGAAGGCCCGACCGCCGAGAGGGGTTTCTTCTGAGCGATCCCGCAGCGCGAAGCGCGAGGACCAGCGAAGAAGAAACCCCGCAGGCGGTCGGGCCGGTGGGAGGGATGGCCTTTCGACCTACTCTTTTTCGACCGCGCGCATGATCGCCTTGTAGATCTCCATCAGCGGGATGATCAGGAAGGCCAGGCCCAGCGCGGCAAGAACGCCCTTGAGCTCAAGCGTCACAGGGCCAAAGAACATCTCGGCAAGCGTCGGCTGCACGGTCACGATCACCGTCAACACCAGTGCCAGCGCGGCAGAAGCCCACAGCCACTTGTTCTGCTTCTTCATGGTGAACAGCGACGCACGACGGCTGCGCATATTGAAGCAGTGGAAAATCTCGACCATGTTGAGCGTGATGAACGCCATCATCACGCCTTCCTCGTCGGCATTGCCGGCGATCATATCGGCGATGTGGATGTAGCCCATGTCAAAGTACACGCCCACAAAGAAGCTCGCCAGCACCAGCACGGTGATGATCAGACCCTGGACCACGCAGTCCAGGCCCATGTGACCGGCAAAGACACCGTCCTTGGCGTTGCGCGGCTTGCGCTTCATGATGTCACCCTCGGCATCCTCCATGCCCAGCGCGAGCGCGGGGAAGCAGTCGGTGACCAGGTTCACCCACAGCAGCTGCACCGGCTGGAAGATGGTAAAGCCGATGAGCGTGGCGATAAACACCGAGAAGACCTCGGCAAGGTTAGCCGAAAGCAGGAACTGGATGACCTTACGAATGTTGTCGTAGATACGACGGCCCTCTTCGCAGGCACCGATGATGGTGGCGAAATTGTCGTCGGCGAGCACCATGTCGGCGACGTTCTTGGTGACGTCGGTACCAGTAATGCCCATGCCCACGCCGATGTCGGCGCGCTTGATGGACGGGGCGTCGTTGACGCCGTCGCCCGTCATGGCCACGATCTGGTCGCGCGACTTCCAAGCCTCGACGATGCGTGTCTTGTGCTCGGGTTGGACGCGGGCGTACACGCCGTAGTCCTCGATGTGCGCGTCGAGTTCCTCGTCGCTCATGCGATCGAGGTCGGCACCGGTGATGGCATGGTTGCGATCGGTGACGATGCCCAGCTGCTTGGCGATGGCCACGGCGGTGTCGATGTGGTCGCCCGTGATCATGACGGTGCGAATACCGGCATCGTGGGCCTCGCGGATGGCGTCGGCGACCTCGGGGCGGACAGGGTCAATCATGCCGGACAGGCCGCAGAAGACCAGGTCGTGCTCGAGCGCAGCGGGGCTGCAGTCGCTCGGGACCTCGGTGTAGGTGCGGCTT
>CABQNF010000324.1 GCA_902465465.1 uncultured Collinsella sp.
TCCCCGTCTCCCCCGCCGCAACCACACGCTGCGTCCAAGCCGGCATGGCGGCTTGTTCGGTCTGCAAGGCAGGCTCGTTCTGTGCAATCTGCTCATGCTGCATCAGCGACAACTCGCCGCACCCGGCAAAGCCCTCAACTTCGTCGAGTTCATCCGCCAGATTCACGCCGTGCACGTATCCCATATCTACAGCCGGGGAGTCGCCAGCATGCTGTGCCGGCCCTCCAGCGTCATCGTATACAAGGGGGTTCCGGGGGCGCCGACCATGCTCGGCTTCCGCTTTTCCATAATCATCAACACGCGGGCCTCTTGTAGCGCGAGGCGCCCCGGGTTCCCTATCAACAAAAGCATCGGGCTCAATCGTCATGCGCCGATCGGAATCAACCGCTCCCTCGCCCGCGCGCCCGTTGCCGCATATACTGTGCGCAGCGATGACCTCGGTCGCCCCCGCGCGAAACAGTCCCTCGATATCCGACGGATCGAGCACTTCTATCAACACGACCACGCGACTCACGCGGCCTTCGGCCGTCAGGCGCGCAACAGTCTTGCGCACATCTTCGATATCAAACAGAGACGCCGCGATGATGGCAGCCCCGCGCCATGGAAACCAGCCCGTCCAGGTCACCCACGCGAAGCACCTGTGCACCCGCATCACGGCCCTCGACTTCCTGCTGCAACAGCCCGTAATCGCCGCACGCGCAGCACGCAAGCCAGATCGCCTTCATCACTCGTCGCCTCCGCTCTTTTTGCCGCGCGCCGTGGCGGGAATCGTCAAGCTGACCGTTCCCTTGCCCGAGGCTCCCAGCAGTTCCTTGACGTCTTCGGGGTCAGCCGCCAGCGTCACCCATTCGATCTTGCCCTCGCGCGTGGCACCGGAATTCTCACTGGTATCGATCACGTGCGCGCCGCACAGTCGATCGGTTACGTCATCTTTTTGCACGTACACGTCCACATAGCTGCCCACGCCCGTGGCACCGCCGACCGAGTGCTCGGCATCGACCGCCACCGAAACGGCGACCTTGCCCTTAGGCACCTCGAGCTTGCGGCTCTCGGCCTTGGTGTAGACATTGCAGATCACGGCGTTTTTGGGAATACGCGAAGTCGTCACGTCGCCGCGCACCTGGCGCAGCTCGGTCGCCGCGTCACGCGGCAGCAGACTCGTCAGCCATTCCTGGGTTATGACATTGGTCTCATCGAGGGTCTCGCCCACATCGATATCGCGCGCCGCGACGCATACCTCGACGCGATCGCCACCGTACTTGGCCAAGGTCTCAGCCTGGACCTGTTCGGCTTGCGAGCGGATCGACGAGCCGTAAACCATGCAGAGCAGAGCAGCGAGCACGCCCGCGACCAGACTGATGGCGATGCGCTTGCTCTTGTTCACGGCCGCTCCTCTCATGGCAGTGCCGGGCGAATGCCCGTACCACCATTGTCTGGGCGGTCAGAGCGCAAAGCGGCGCAATCGCGATCTTGGTTTTCGATGTCAAACCAATCGCTGACCAAAAGCTGACCAGCCCGTCAAGCTCGTGGCAAGGTTTTGGTCAGCACGTCAACAAACTGCATGTTTCGAGGCTTTTCCGCAGGAAAAAAGCCGTCTCCCGAACAGTTGGGAGACGGCTGTCATAGGAAAAATCAATTACAGATGAACATCGGGATCGAGCATTTGAGCGCTCACGCGCATGGATGACGCCAAGTTTTGGAACGTTTCCAGACGCAGACTGTCGATCTGCCCGGCGTCCTCGGCCTCGCGAACGGCGCAACCCGGCTCATGGGTATGTGTGCAATCGCCAAACCGGCACGCGCGCGATGCCTCGACAATCTCGGGGAAGGCGCGCGCCAGACCCCGCTCGTGACCCACGAGCGGTAGGCTGCGCAGGCCCGGGGCATCGGCGATCACACCGGCGTCGCCCGGCAGCGCCACC
>CABQNF010000325.1 GCA_902465465.1 uncultured Collinsella sp.
TCGCTGAGCGACGAGCAGGAGGCCGCGTTCCAGGATATCCTGCGCGATATGTGCGATGACGGGCGTGTGATGAACCGCCTGCTGTTGGGTGATGTCGGTACCGGTAAGACCGCCGTTGCCGCCTGCGCACTGGCTGTGGCTGCCGATAGCGGCACGCAGGCCTGCGTTATGGCGCCCACGGGCGTGCTGGCGCGCCAATATGCCGATAAGACCGGCCCTCTGCTCTCACAGGCCGGCATGTCCTGGGCGCTTCTGACGGGTGCCACGCCGGCTGCAGAGCGCGAGCGCATCCATGCACAGCTGAAATCGGGCGAGCTTAATGTGCTCTTTGGCACCCACGCGGTGCTTTCGGATAACGTTGCGTTCAAGCATCTATCGCTCGTGGTCATCGATGAGCAGCACCGCTTTGGTGTGGGCCAGCGCAACGCTCTGCGCGCGAAGGGCCCCGGTGCCGATCTGCTCGTTATGACGGCAACGCCCATCCCGCGTACGCTGGCGCTTTCGGTCTACGGCGATCTGGATACGAGCATCATCCGCCACCGGCCTGTTCCGGGTGCCGGTGTGACCACGCGCGTGCTCACCGAGTCGAGCCGCGACCTCGCCTATGGCGCCATTCGCGAGGCGCATGAAAAGGGTCAGCAGGCCTACGTGATTTGCCCGCTCGTGGAGCCGAGCGATTCGGCCGATGAGTTGGAGGACGTACCCGGTATCGCCCGCGACGAGGAGGGCCGCGTGACGGTCCCCGTGCCGCTTCACGATACGGCAACCGAGCTCGACCGACTGCGTCTTGCGTTGCCGGGGCTTACCGTCGAGCGCCTTCACGGCCGTATGCCGGCGGGGGAGAAGGATCGGGTCATCGATGCCTTCAAGCGTGGCGAGATTGACGTGCTCGTCTCGACTACGGTGGTCGAGGTGGGCGTCGACGTGCCCAATGCCACCGTCATGGTTATCGAGAACGGTGAGCGCTTTGGTTTGGCTGCCCTGCACCAGCTGCGCGGTCGCGTGGGCCGTGGCAGCGTGTCGGGCACGTGCCTGGTCATGACGCACTCCAAGGGCAACGGCGGCGCATCGGCGGCACAAGACCGTCTCCAGTCGCTCGAAAAGACCTCGGACGGCTTTACGCTCGCCCAGATGGACCTGCGCCTGCGCCATGAAGGCGAGATCCTGGGTTATCGTCAGCATGGTGGTGTGACCCTGCGCTTTGTCGACCTGGACGCCGATGAGGACCTTATCGAATGGGCCCATTTGGACGCGGTCGAGCTCTTGCGGTATGCTTGCAACCTTGACTCTGTGGCGACGCGTCCCTTGCGCGACGCGGTCGCCATGCGTTATCGACATATCTTTAAGGAGGTCAGCGGAGGATGAGAATCATCGGCGGCGAATGGCGCGGTCGTAAGATCGAGGAGCCCCGTGGTCGCGATGTCACCCGCCCCACGACTGATCGCGTGCGCGAGGCGTGCGCATCTATGGTCATGTCGGCATTCGATTTCGATCTGGACGAGGTCCGTGTGCTGGACGCCTTTGGCGGCTCCGGTGCCCTAGGTATCGAGATGCTCTCTCGTGGGGCCCGCTCGCTCACGACGTTTGAGATCGATCGCAACGCCGCGCGGCTCATTACCAAGAATATCGAGTCGCTCTGCCGTGACCGTGCGCGTTGGCGCGTGGTAACGGGCGACATGCTGATGAGTGCCTCGCGCGGTCGTGTGCCGGGCGGCCCCTTTGATCTGGTCCTGCTCGACCCGCCGTATGCTTTTGGCGCCGAGCCGGTCGAGGAACTGCTGCAGAATCTGGCTCAGCAGGGTCTGCTTGCGCCTGGCGCTTATGCCCTGTTTGAGCATGCCTCCGCCGATGCGGGCGCGCATCCGGCAGGCTTTGAGACTGTACGTGAGAAGCG
>CABQNF010000326.1 GCA_902465465.1 uncultured Collinsella sp.
AGCTGGTCTACGTCAACGTCGATCTTCATGATGAAACCTCCTACCAGACCAGGACCCTACTCACCAGCGCCAAGCACATCCACAGCAGCAACAAAAGCCGCAACCTGCTTGTCGTCCATCTGCGCAGCCAAACGCCCCACGGGCTCATCGTAGGCGAACTGCACCTTATCGATAAAGCAATCCCAAGCACGCTCGTCCACACGCACGGCGACCTCGCAATACTGGCTGAGCTTTTTGAGTCCATACCAAAACGCATTCACATGGCGCGCAGGATCCTCATCCAGCACACCATCGTAGCGACGCCCGTTAAACTCGCGCATGCGCGCCACGGCAACCTTGAGCGAATCGCCGCCCTCGGCAGAAGCCTCATCCACCAGCTCGGGAATCGCAACCTCACGCCGAACAGCATGCCTGGTTGCACCATCGTACTCGCCCACCAGCACGTCCTCATCAAGCCGAGAATCGTAGTCCAAATAGCTCGTGCCACAACAAATTCCGTGCGGCGAGCCCGTGCCAAACGCGCAGAACAACCCGCCGTCGGCAACAACGCGACGGTAGGTCTCAAACGACTTCTTAACCTGAGCGAGCAACTCGGAAAGTTCTCCGGTATCACACGCCATCTCGCACGCAACGCACGCAGGCTTCGGCAGCCCCGAAGGCTCCACCGCACTCCCCGCAACGCGGGCGGCGCGCTCGGCCCGATACGCCTGCGCCGCCAAGCGCGCTCGCTGCGCAGCGCCGCGCACATTGGTAAGTTCACGCTCCAACGCCACGTCACCAGCAATATCGCCAGCAACATCACTCGCAGACCCGCCGGCGCCCAGCGACCCCGTCGCACTCAGCTCGGACTCAAACGTCGCTGTGATCATGCCCGTAAGGTCCGTCGCATCGGCGGCACAACGCAACTGTTCCAGCTGCGTACACAGCAGATCGGCATCCAGAGGCACGGCCTCGGCAACGCGCACGTCGCTCAAACGCGCCGCGTCCTGCAACACCAAAGCCCCCGCGGCATCGTACGCCGCGCGAACCCTGTCCGCCGTATTGGCGCGCAGCTTTACCTCGATAAACGCAAGTGTCTGCTCCAGACGCGTCAGCAGCTCGGCCTTGTCCTCCATGCGCAAAAAGGCAGCATAGCGGCGCTCCATCCGTAGCGGTCCAACAATGCCCGCCTGCTTGCGAGCACGTGCAAGCGCAGCGCCCTCAACACGGCGAACATACCCGTCAACAGCCCGCACGGCAGAGTCGCGCGCAGTGTGCTCAGCAGCCTCGACGCCCCTAAGCACGCCCAGCAGCTCGCGGGAGCGCGCCTTGCGCACCAACTCCCCGCGATCGTACTGCTCAAGCGCCGTCTGACGCTTGGCCACCGACTCAAAGCCAAACAGCTCGTCGAGCAGCTCACCAACAGAACGCTCGTCTGCCACGGCAGGCCTCCTCATGCAATACGAACCAACATGCTCGCGGGGTGCCCGAACACCGGACGCCCCGCATGCCCGCACTCCTACAAATCCAGTGCCTTCTTCGCGGCGTCGACCGGGTCGCCATCCATGTAGAACACCGGGCTCAACCCCGAAATAATCTCGGACGAAACACTCTGCAGGCCAGCGATGGCGCTCAGCGGCAAAATCACACGCTTGGCACCGGCGTTTTTGGCCACGCGCATAATGTCCTCGAGCCCGCGGATCTCGTCCATAGAGCCCGACATGCGCAAAATTCCCGGAATCGCCAACGCGGGCATCACCGGGCGGTTGCATGCCGCGGAGCACAGGCCCACAAACTCGGCGAGCGAAACTTCTTCGGACAGGCCCTTGCTCTGCAGGTCGTTGTAGAACAGCAAATAATCCTTGGAGCCAATGTGCATGCCCGGCGCCACGCGGTTCGCCAGGTTCACAAAG
>CABQNF010000327.1 GCA_902465465.1 uncultured Collinsella sp.
ACGGGCGCTAACCCGCTCGGGTGAGGCCGCCAGGGCGGATAGCCCGCGCTGTCCCATCGTCCCCGCTCGTTATGTGTTCATTTGCCATGCCGTGGATGGTTCGCTTGCCTTTGGGCATAAGAACCTCAAGAACATCGGCACATCAGCAAAGGAGAACATCATGGCGAAATTCTTTAAGGACCCCGATGGCAAGCTCATTGCCGCCCTGGGCAACGACGTTGCAACCCCTGCCGGCTGCACGGAGCTGACCGCGAACACCGAGGACGCGGCGCACGAGAAGCACGTGCCCGTCGTCGAGAGCGAGCGCGACGGTCACGTGATCCGTGCGCGCGTGGGCTCGGTCGAGCATCCTATGGTGCCCGAGCACTACATCGAGTGGATCGCCCTTGAGGCCGAGGGCCGTCTGGAGGTCCATTACCTCCAGCCCGGCATGAAGCCCGCGACGTTTTTTGCCGGCGGCTCCAAGACCGGTACCGTCTATGCCTATTGCAACCTGCACGGGCTGTGGTCCGCGACGTTCTAGGAGCGCGCCCCCGCTCGGGGTATCATAGCTAGCATATGCACATGCGAGCGCCGACTGCATCATGCGGCCGGCGCTTTTACTACGACAACGATGGTTTACGACGGAAAGGGCTGAGCCATGAAGCTCGCACTTGCACAGATCGATATGCGCCTGGGTGATATTGAGGGTATCTGCGGTCGCATCGAGGACCAGGCGCGTCTGGCCCACGAGCGCGGTGCGCGCGTGTTGTGCGTGCCGGCTCCGCTCTTTATGGGAGCCCTGCCCGGCGGCCTGGTGGGCGCTGCCGACTTTGAGCACGACATACTTGCCGGCTTGACCGGCGTCGCCGAGCGTATCCAAGAGCTCGATATGATCTGCATCGTGCCCGCGGCAGTTTCGTTTGAGGGCCAGCCCCTGCTCGACTACATGATGCTCAAGGACGGCCATGTGGTGCCGGCCCGTTCGAGCATTGCCCTGCAGCGCGGTGGGACCGGCGATGCCCGTTGGGCGCCGCCGGTCTTCGATGTGGACGGCGTGCGTATCGCCGTGATCTTCGACTTGGACCGCGAGCTCGAGATGCTGCCGACCGGCGTCGACCTCATCGCCTATTTCCAGTTCAACGCGTTTGATATGACCGACCGCGAGAGCGCTGCGATCGCCGCCGTGCGCAGCGGTGCCTACCGCAAGATCGCTTCAAAGCGCAGCGTATGGTTTGCCTGCATGGCGCCGGTCGGTGCGTATGACGAGTCGGTGTATACCGGCGGGTCGTTTGTGCTCGACGATTGTGGGCGCGTGGTGGCCCAAGCGCCGTGCTTTGAGGAGAGCCTGTTGGTTCAGGAGATTCAGCGCGGTGTGATGCTCGATGCCTTGGAGGACCACGAGCTGCCCGAGTTTCGCTCCGAGGAATGGCTGTGGCAGGCGCTGGTGCTCGCCGTTCGCGATAACGCCCGCGCCCGCGGCACGTCGCGCGCCGTGGTGGCGCTCGAGGGCGACTTGCCGTCGTCTCTGCTGGCGGCGCTGGCTGTCGATGCATTGGGCTCGCGCAATGTGATCGGCCTGGTGTTGGACCGCAACCGTATCTTTACGCCGGCGCAGGAGGAGGCCGAAGCCGCCCGTTGCGCCGCCGTTCGCGCGATTGCCGAGCGCCTGCATATTCGCACGGTTGAGCGCGATGCGCCGGATGCCGCACGCGTGCTCGACCGCGATGTGTCGGCGGGTGATGCCGAGCGCCTGCGCTCTCGTACACTGGGCCTTATGCTGGAGGATACGGCGCTCGAGCTGGGTGCGATGACTCTGAGCCCGCTTTCCAAAACTGAGTACGCGCTGGCGGCGCCCGCGCTTTGCGGTGGCTACCAGGGCGATTATGCGCCCTTTGGCGACGTATACCT
>CABQNF010000328.1 GCA_902465465.1 uncultured Collinsella sp.
ACATTCGATGCTTTTCCCGATTTTGGCAAAAAACGTCGAATGTTGTGATGGTTTGCCTGCCCACGGCACCCCGTAGAAGGACCAAAACGTCCCTAAAGGCCGCCGTCCCAGTGCCGAATCACGAATTCTCGCAGGTCGTTCTGACGTTTCTGGAACGCTTCGCTTCGGTCGCACTTAAGGCCCATAGCGAGCGCGATGGCGTTCATCGCCCGGTGCAATTGCAGCTGGTGGGCAAACTGAGTCCCGGTGAGAACGATCATCCTAAAGCCCAGCGCGCTCAGCACGGTCATGCGCTCCGCATCCGACGCGCTGCGCTGTTTATCAAGATGGTCCGAGCCGTTGTATTCAATCCCCGTACCGCTCGCAGGCGCATATACGTCAATCTCGAAATACCCAGCCTTTGCGAGATATTTGAACTCGCTGGGAACATCGACCCTATGGTTGAGCTCGATCTTGGCGTATCCCAGCCCGCCCTGGGAACGTTTTGCTGCGACCATGATTGCGGTGGCCGTCTCCATGGGCGACCGCGCGCCATCGCGCACGCGCTTGAGCACGGCGGCCGCGCGTATAGTCCCCTGACGAGATCGGTTCTCATTGCAATAAGCAATCAAGTCGGCAACGGTATATCTCTGCCCCATCTCGATATAATCGCCTGTCGACAGATGATTCAAATGGTATCGGGCACAGATTTCGTAGCCATATTCCAGCTGCTCGGGCTCACTCATCCACGAACCCGCTTGGACAAAGCACATGGCCTCATCAACCACTAGAAGGCCCTCCGCCACCTCGATAAGATGGCCTGGAGGTACCGGCGCTCCAAACACGTGGCACCTAAATCCAGCCGGCGTCGAGCGCTCAAAATCGAAGTTGACGAGCGTGTCGATATGATCGAGCTCTTCTCGTGGAATACCAAGCGAAACCAGATAGTCGGTAACGATCCCAACTGCCGTTGAAGCCCTCAGCCCCTTGGCATCGAGTCCCAATTTGGGCAGGTCCGCAGTCGGCTCCGCCTCGTTAGCAAGCGAGTCCTCATCGTATAGGCTGCTTGCTCGCGAGAGCGGCTCGGACGGGCGCGCCACGTTGTGGTACAGCCAGGCAGTCTTATGGGACAGGACGATCGGCAGGTCCATGAGCCCTCCAATGGAGTCGGATAACCAACCTTATTCCCCTGCCCACGGGTTCGCACACCTTCGTGCGCAAGAAAGCGATTCCGCCCGGTCGAGTGGCAGAAAAACCATCACAACATTCGATGCTTTTCCCGATTTTGGCAAAAAACGTCGAATGTTGTGATGGTTTGAGGCGAGGTGAGGGGCACGGAGGGATCAAAGCATCGTGCTCGAACGGGTTAATCCAGCTCTTTTAAGCCATGCGCCAGCTGCCAGTACTCGCCGTGCTGGGCGAGCAGCTCTTCGTGCGTGCCGCGCTCGATGATGCGGCCGTGTTCGAGGACCATGATGGCGTCGGCGTCGCGGACAGTGGACAGGCGGTGCGCGATCATAAACGTGGTGCGTCCGCGCATGATGCGGTCCATACCGCGTTCGATGAGCTTTTCGGTACGCGTGTCGATGCTCGAAGTGGCTTCGTCCAGGATGAGCACCGGCGGGTCGGCGACGGCCACGCGCGCGATGGCGAGCAGCTGGCGCTGGCCCTGCGACAGGTTGGCGCCATCGGCCGTGACCGGTGTGTCGTAGCCTCTAGGCAGGCGGCGGATAAACGAATCCGCGCAGGCGGCCTCGGCAGCGGCGCGCACCTCCTCGTCGGTCGCGTCGAGCTTGCCAAAGCGGATGTTCTGCGCAATGGTGCCGCTAAACAGGTGCGTGTCCTGCAGCACAATGCCGAGCGACCCGCGCAGGCTGGTCTTGGCAATGTGCTTGACGTCGA
>CABQNF010000329.1 GCA_902465465.1 uncultured Collinsella sp.
GGCCTGATCGGCAATGCGCTGCTCAAGTTCGGCCAGGTGGGCGCGGGCATCGGCAAGTGCCTTTTTCGCGGCGTTCATCTCGCGCATGGCCGAGGCGCCCTGGGCGATAAAGGTGCCCACGGCGTTCGCAGTGTTCGAGACAGCGGTCCCCAGATCGCGGCTCGCGGCGGGGGAGTGCGGGGCGGTCGGGCGAGCGGTGTCGGCAGCGTCCGCATCGGCAGCCTGCGGCGCGGCGATATTGCCGGTACCGCCCTCGACCACAGAAAAGCCTGCTGCGTGCGGATCGACCGCATCGGCGCCAATCGTGGGGTGCTCGAGCTGCAGACGAGGGCATGGTGCTGCCCTGGTCGGCAACCGGAGTCTCGCCGGGCACAAAGGTCGAGGCCGCCTCGGCGGCCTCCTCTTCCTCGGCATCGATATCGGCATCGGCGACGGCGTCTTTCATCGCTTTGACAGCATCCATCATGGAGTCCATGACGGCATCGAGCTCTTCTTCCGAAGACACCTCGATGGGGCCCGCTGCTTGCGGGGCGTCGTCCTGAGCGGGCGCATCGTCGTTTTGCTCATCGGCGTTTTCTGTTTCGGGGGTTTCCGCCGTAGCGCTTTCGTCCAAGATGGGGTCGTCGATGTCGATACCATCGCAGGTCACAGCGTCAGTATCTGCGGTGACGTATGCGGAATCATCAATATGCTGTTGAGTCTGGGGGTCCAGCTCGTCTGTCATAGGCATGTGCTCCTCATCGTTGTTTGTCACCCTATGATAAAGTCTCGCGCCGACATCCCGCGCGCCGCAGCAAAGTTTCAAAACGTGTTCGATGGCTCGTTTGGCTGACAAAAATTCGGCCTCTTTATCCAGTTCGTGCTTGACATTCCCTTCGCCGAATGACGTTGTGCCGTTCGCCTGCTGCGGTCTTTATTTTTCACTTGAACCCGCTAAAGTTGCATTTCAGCTTTTGGCGCGTGAAGTTGGATACGCGCAGTCGGCGGGTGGGCCCGTCGCGATTTGAAAGGACTTTGTATGGGACTTTTCACTGGTAAGACCGTGATCGTCACCGGCGGCGGCAAGGCCACGCTTAAGGACGGTTCCGCTGGCTCCATCGGCTACGGCATCGATATCGCTTTTGCCAAGGAGGGCGCGAACCTCGTCATCACCGGCCGCAACGTCGCTAAGCTCGAGGCCGCCAAGGAGTCTCTCGAGGCCGAGTACGGTGTCAAGGTTCTGCCTGTTCAGGCCGATGTTTCAGCCGGTCAGGACAACGAAGTCGTCGTCCAGAACGTCATCGACAAGGCCATTGAGGAGTTTGGCCGCATCGACGCCGTCGTCAACAATGCTCAGGCCAGCGCCTCGGGCGTGACCATCGCCGATCACACCATGGATCAGTTTAATCTGGCCATTTACTCCGGTCTGTATGCTACCTATCTGTACATGCAGAAGGCCTATCCGCACCTGAAGGAGACCAAGGGCTCCGTGGTCAACTTTGCCTCGGGTGCCGGCCTGTTTGGCAACTATGGCCAGTGCAGCTATGCTGCCGCCAAGGAGGGCATCCGCGGCCTGACCCGCGTTGCCGCCAACGAGTGGGGCAAGGACGGCATCAACGTCAATATCGTTTGCCCGCTTGCTTGGACCGCTGCGCTCGAGAACTTCCAGGATGCCTATCCCGAGGCGTTTAAGGCCAACGTCCACATGCCGCCGGCTGGTCACTACGGCGACGTCGAGAAGGAGATCGGCCGCGTGGTCGTTCAGCTCTGCGGTCCCGACTTTAAGTACATGAACGGCGAGACCGTCACCCTCGAGGGCGGCATGGGCCAGCGGCCTTAGGGGTTACGCGGTTTTACCAAACCGCGTAACCAGTCGACGCTGCAAACCCGCCAGAGCGGCA
>CABQNF010000330.1 GCA_902465465.1 uncultured Collinsella sp.
GTGGTGCCGCAGCAGCCGCCCACGACGCTCACGCCGTCGGCGATCATGCCGGCGACGGCCTCGGCGTATTCGGGGGCCTGGATATCAAAGACGGTGTTGCCGTCGTCGTCCACATGGGGGAGTCCTGCATTGGCCTGCACCATAACGGGCTTGTCGGTAACGGTGAGCATACGTGCGGCGAGTCCTCGGAGCTCGGCCGGTCCCTGGCTGCAGTTGATGCCCAAAACGTCGGCGCCGATAGCGTCGAGCGTGATGGCGGCCACCTCGGGACTCGTTCCCAGGAAGGTGCGACCGTCTTCCTCGAAGGTCATGGTGGCAAAGACGGGCAGGTCGGAGTTCTCGCGGCAGGCGAGGACGGCAGCCTTGATTTCGGCCAGGTCGGTCATGGTTTCGATAATAAAGAGGTCCACACCCGCGGCGACGCCAGCGCGCACCTCCTCGGTAAAGAGGTCGTAGGCCTCGTCGAAGCTGAGGGTACCCAGGGGGCGAAGCAGCGCGCCGATGGGGCCGATATCGCCGGCGACGTAGCGGGCGCCGGCCGCGCGGGCACAGGCGACGGCCGCGGCAAAGACGTCTGCCACGGTGGCGGCACCGTCGAGCTTGTGGGCGTTGGCGCCAAAGGTGTTGGCGGTAATCACGTCGCAGCCGGCCTCGACATATTGACGTTGGATATCAGTGATAACCTGGGGCTCCTCAAAGTTGAGCAGCTCGGGCAGGGCGCCCGCCTTCATGCCAGCGGCCTGCAACATGGTGCCCATGCCGCCGTCGAACAGCAGGTGCCCCGTGCCCTCGATGGCGGCGCGCAGGCGATCGTCCTTAATGCGCAGATCGTCGATCGTGCGCGTCTTGTACGTGGCACCGTTGCGACGTGCGGCATCAACGGGTGCCGCCAATGCAGTGCCGTCAGAATCATGAGTGATAAGCGGAGTAAACATCGAGGGCTCCTAATGGCTGGAATAGCAGGTGGTGTGGGCGGCGCGGAAGCGGCAGTGCTCACGCATGCGGCAGATATTGCAGGTGGGGCGACTCTGGGCGTCGTGGACTTCGCCGTCAAACAGGCCGATCACCGCGGTCACGCTCTTGGTGGGCATGAGCAGGCTGGTAGGTGTGACGGTAAGCCCGATGAGCCGCGTGGCGTTGAGCGCATTGACGATTGAGCGCTGTGCCGAGAGCGGGCAGTCGCCGTAGCCGGGACTAAAGCGCCAGTTGCCGGCGAGCCCGTGCGTGGCGGCGTCCGTCTTGACCTGCTGGTCCATTTGCTCAACGGCGGCTTCCACGTAAGCGGAGCACGCGGCGTCGAGTACGGCGCCCTCCAGGGGATGTTGGGCTCCCGTGGTGCGCAGGCGACGCTCGGCGTCCATGCCGAGGGTGCATGCCATGAGCGCGGCAAAGCGGGCATCTTTGAGATGTCGATAGATATCGCGACCTCGCAGCTCAACGTTGGTGCCAACCAGACGGATGCTGGGCTCGCCCTGCTCGTCGACGCCCGTGGCATCGACGGCAAACACGCGTCGCACGCCGCGGGGCTCGATATCCAGCTCTAGGCGCTCGACCACAAGCTCAATACGCTGCGACAGCTCGGGCTCAATCTGCTGGCCGCCGTAACCCAGATACCGCAGCATCTCGGCACGGTCGACACGGGGATGGTGCGCAGCATCGACACGGTAAAGCGCCGGCGACGCAAGGTCGGCCGGCACTTCGATAGCGATTGTATCGATGTGCGGTTTTTCCATTACCCCAGGCGCTCCATAATGGTCGCGGCGATCGCAGGACGGTTCATAGTGTACAGGTGCAGGCCGTCGGCGCCGTGCTCCTTGAGGTCGCAAAGCTGGCGGGCTGCATAATCTACACCGGCTGCCTGCAGGCTCT
>CABQNF010000331.1 GCA_902465465.1 uncultured Collinsella sp.
GTGGTCGCGATCTGCTCGCGCTCTAGGACCGTACCGTCCGCATAGCCCGTGGCGCAGACCATCTTGGTGCCACCGGCCTCGAGCGCTCCGATAAGCTGCTGCTCTGCCATAGTATTCCTCTCTCTGGGACGAGTTGCTCCGTGACTAAAGTATAGAGCTCTAAACCATTTAAGAAAGCGCTATAGAAAGAAGCCTCGCAACGCGGCGGGCGGTGCGGGGCTTCTTTGGTTGCTTTAGTTGCCGGGCCGTCCTTACCCGCGCGGCTTGATTTTATCACGTAGCGACTTGAGGTTCTCCAGCGCCGCGTTAAGCGTCTCGTCTCGCTTGGCAAAGTGGAAACGAATCAGATGGTTAACGGGCTCGCGGAAGAAGCTCGAGCCGGGCACGGCGCCCACGCCCACCTTTGAGGCCAGGTCCTCGCAGAACTCGAGGTCGCTGTCGTAGCCAAACTCTGAGATATCCATCATCACGTAGTAGGCGCCCTGCGGCACGTTATGCTCAAGACCGATGCTGTCGAGTCCCTGGCAGAACAGGTCGCGTTTGGCGGTATAGAGGTCAAGGACCTCATCGTAATAGCTGTCGCCGAAATTGAGGGCGGTGACGACGGCTTCCTGCAGGGGAGCGGCGGCACCCACGGTGAGGAAGTCGTGGACCTTTTTGATGCGCTCGGTGATTTCGGCAGGGGCGATAGTGTAGCCCAGACGCCAGCCGGTGATGGAGTAGGTCTTGGACAGCGAGCTGCAGCTGATGGTGCGCTCAAACATGCCGGGCAGCGTGGCCATATAGACGTGCTCGTGGGGCGCGTAGACGATGTGCTCGTAGACCTCGTCGGTGATGCAGTAGGTGTCGTACTTTTTGCAGAGGTCGGCGATAAAGGTGAGCTCATCGCGTGTAAAGACCTTGCCGCAGGGGTTGGAAGGGTTGCACAGGACGATGGCCTTGGGGTCGTTGTCGCGGAAGGCCGCCTCGAGTGTCTCGCGGTCAAAGTCGAATGTGGGCGGGTTGAGCGGCACGTAGATGGGCTCGGCACCCGAAAGGATCGTGTCGGCGCCGTAGTTCTCGTAGAACGGCGAGAAGATGACGACCTTGTCGCCGGGGTTGGTGACCGTCATCATGGCGGCCATCATGGCCTCGGTGGAGCCGCAGGTGACTACGATATTCTCGTTGGGGTTCACCGGCATGCCCATAAAGTGCTCCTGTTTGGCGGCGAGCGCCTCGCGCATGGCCTGGGAGCCCCAGGTGATGGAGTACTGGTGGTAAAGCGGCTTGGGGTCGGTGGCGATGGTGCTCAGACTGTTGAGCAGCTGCGCTGGGGGGTCGAAGTCGGGGAAGCCCTGCGATAGGTTGACGGCGCCATACTTGTTGGAGATGCGCGTCATGCGGCGGATGACGGAATCAGTAAATGTTGCCGTGCGGTTGGAGAGTTCTTTCATGCCGGTCCTTTCGAGCATTTGCAGTGGGGAAAGTTTACTCCTATGAAACCGGTGGGATTTGCTCGAAATGGTCTCGAAAAACTCTTTTCAAAATTCTTGAAAATTGGGGCTTGCATCGCGTGGCGTTCCTTGCAATAATAGTCGAGCGCGAAGCGCACAGGACACGGTGGGTGTAGCTCAGTTGGCTAGAGCGACGGGTTGTGGTCCCGTAGGTCGAGGGTTCGAGTCCCTTTACCCACCCCAGTTCTTGCTTCGTGTTGATATCGGGTCGTTAGCTCAGTTGGTAGAGCAGGGGACTCTTAATCCCAAGGTCCAGGGTTCGACCCCCTGACGGCCCACCAAAGCAAGTTAAGACGGTCAACGAAAGTTGGCCGTCTTTTTTTGTTGACCTTTCATGGGGTCGAACCCGAAAGGGCGCGGAGCTGAGAAAACGC
>CABQNF010000332.1 GCA_902465465.1 uncultured Collinsella sp.
ACCTTTTTGCCATAGCAGGCGTTGAGTAGCGTGGACTTGCCGGCGTTGGGGCGGCCGACCAGGGCCACGAAGCCGCTGCGAAAACCAGGCTCAACGTCGCCAAAGCCCGCGAGGTTGTCGTCCTCGTCGCACAGGGCGTCGAGTTCCTCATCGCTCATGCCCTCAAACGGGTCGAACTCCTCGACATCCTCGAGCCCCTCGGTATCCACCGCGTCCAAAGTCTCGTCGTCCAGGATCTCATCGGAAGGCTGCGTATTGTCGGACATGGGAATCCCTTTCTAAATAAAGCCGAGCGCGTGGGCAAATACCAGTAAGCCCACAATCGCGGCGGTGATGGAAAGAACGTATACAGAGGCGGCGGCGATGTCCTTCGCACGCTTGGCCAGCGGATGGAGCTCCTGGGTCGCCAGGTCGACGATGGCCTCCATGGCGGTGTTACACAGCTCGCCATGAATCACCAGGCCACAGCAGATGATAATCGTGGCCCACTCGGCAATGTCGAGCCCCACAATGCAGCCGGCAATGACGGTGCACACGCCTGCTGCGAGCATGACCTTGATGTTGCGCTCGGTCTTGACGGCGGTGACGAAGCCCTCCATGGCGTAGGAAAACGACTTTAAGAAGGACGGATGGTCCTTGTTCGATCCGGGAATCATAGACGGCTCCTAGTCGTGGGCGTGGTTGGTGATGGGGCCGACGTGGACTAGCTTGGGGTCCTCGCCGCGCTCGAGCGCCAGATCGCGCAGGATGGCGTCCTCGCGGGCCTCCATGACCTCGGCCTCGTCGTCCTCGATATGGTCATAGCCCAGCAGGTGCAGTATGCCGTGTACGAGCATCAGACGGCACTCGTCAGCGGGGCTATTGCCAAAACCGGGGGCCTGACGGGCAATAACCTGCGGGGCCAAGATGATATCGCCGAGCTCGAGCGTCTCATCGGCGGGAATATCCTCGTCAAAGGCCGAGTCGCATTCAAACGAGAGCACATCGGTGGTGCGGTCGATACCGCGCCACTCGTGGTTGAGCGCATGCATCTCGTCCTCGTCGACATACGAAAGGGAAATCTCGACTTCACGCTCAACGCCCTCGGCGGCAAGCACAACCTCGCAGATGTGCTCCACCTCCTGCGCGTCGAGCAGCGTATCGAGCTCGGCATCGTTGCTGATCAATACACTCAACGGGACTCCTTTCGGTCACGTACGCGCTTCTCGCGCACATCATCATAAGTATCGTATGCCTCGACGATACGACCCACCAGGGCATGGCGCACCACGTCGGCACGCTCGAGGTGCGAAAATGCGACATCATCGACACGGCCCAAAATCTTCTCGACATCCGCCAAGCCACCACGACGACCCACCAGGTCACGCTGGCTCAGGTCGCCGGTAATCACGAACTTGGAGTTGAAGCCCAGGCGCGTCAGGAACATCTTCATCTGCTCGGGCGTGGTATTTTGCGCCTCGTCGAGCACCACGAAGGCATCACTCAGCGTGCGACCGCGCATGTAGGCAAGCGGGGCGATCTCGATCACGCCGCGCTCCATAAGCTCATCGGTGCGCTCGCGATCCATCATGTCAAAAAGGGCGTCGTAAAGCGGACGCATGTAGGGATCGATCTTTTCCTCGAGGGTGCCGGGCAAAAAGCCCAGATTCTCCCCCGCCTCGACAACCGGACGCGTCAAGATCAGACGGCCCACCTCGTGACGCTTGAGCGCGGCAACGGCGAGCGCCATAGCCAGATAGGTCTTACCGGTACCGGCAGGACCCAAGCCAAACGTGATGGTATGCGAGCGGATGGCATCCACATAGCGCTTTTGCCCGAGCGTCTTGGGGCGAATGACGCGGCCGCGATACGAA
>CABQNF010000333.1 GCA_902465465.1 uncultured Collinsella sp.
AGACCGCTATCCTCTGGGACGGCGAGATTCGCATGGCCAACCTGTCCGTGATCTGCAGCCACAGCGTCAACGGCGTGGCCAAGATCCACTCCGACATCATCAAGAACATCGTGCTCAAGGACTTCTACGCCCTCACGCCCGAAAAGTTCAACAACAAGACCAACGGCATCTCGCACCGTCGCTTCTTTGCCGAGGCCAACCCCACCTACGCCAAGCTCGTGACCGAGGCCATTGGCGATGGCTGGCTCAAGGACGCCTTTGAGCTGGAAAAGCTCAAAGAGTTCCAGAACGACAGCGAGTTCCTGAAGGCCGTGGGTGCCTCCAAGCGCGCCAACAAGGAGCGTCTGGCCGCCTACGTTAAGGCCGAGACCGGTCTGGTCATTGACCCCAACACCGTCTTCGATGTTCAGGTGAAGCGCTTCCACGCCTACAAGCGTCAGCTCATGAACATCATGAAGGTGATGGACGTCTACAACCGTCGCATCGCCGACCCCAACTTCCACGTGACGCCGACGACCTTCATCTTTAGCGGCAAGGCTGCCTCGAGCTACACCTTCGCCAAGGAGACCATCCGCCTCATCAACTCCGTCGCCGAGGTCGTCAACAACGACCCGCGCGTCAACGAGGTCATGAAGGTTTGCTTTATCCCCAACTTCCGCGTGAGCAACGCCCAGCTCATCTACCCCGCCGCCGAGATCTCTGAGCAGATTTCGACCGCCGGTAAGGAGGCCTCGGGCACATCCAACATGAAGCTCATGATGAACGGTGCCATTACGCTGGGCACTCTCGACGGCGCCAACATCGAGATCGCCGACCTGGCCGGTCGCGAGAACGAGGCCATCTTTGGTCTGACCGCCCCCGAGGTCGAGCAGCTCTGGGCATCCAACAGCTACTTTGCATGGGATACCCTCAACGGCGACCGCGAGCGTCTGGGCCGCGTGATGGACGAGCTCAAGGACAACACCTTTGCGGGCCTTTCGGGCAACTTCGAGAGCATTTACAACGAGCTCATGAACAACAACGACCCCGACCTGGTCATGGCCGACTTCCGCAGCTACGTGGATGCATGGGAAAAGCTCACAGGCAGCTACGGCGACCAGGAGACCTGGAACCGCAAGGCCCTGCTCAACACCGCCTCGAGCGGCTGGTTCTCGAGCGACCGCACCATTCGCGAGTACCGCGACGAGATCTGGCACGCGTAAAGGCGCGCGAGTTCCCTTATGCCAGCACGGCATTACTCGACGGGCGCGACCAGGCGCCGTGCCCGTCGCTAATGGGTTAGAAACATCGATGACAGAAGGAGAAATCGATGAGTAAGAAAGAATGCATCGCGATGCTCCTCGCAGGAGGACAGGGCAGCCGATTGGGGGCGCTCACCCAAAAGATCGCTAAGCCGGCGGTTAGCTTTGGTGGCAAGTTCCGCATTATCGACTTTTCGCTCTCCAACTGCTCCAACTCGGGCATCGACACGGTGGGCGTTCTGACGCAGTACCGCCCCTACCTGCTGCATGCGTATGTGGGCTCCGGCGAGGCTTGGGATCTGGACAGCCGTGACGGCGGCGTGTCGATCCTGCCGCCGTACGAGACGCAGACCGGCGGCGCCTGGTATGCGGGCACGGCCGACGCCATTACGCAGAACCTGGACTACATCAAGGCCAACGACCCCAAGTACGTCCTGATTCTGTCTGGCGACCATCTGTATCGTATGGATTACCGCAAGATGCTCAAGACGCACATTGAGAACAACGCCGACCTCACGGTGAGCGTTATGCCCGTGCCGTGGGAGGAGGCCAGCCGCTTTGGCATCCTGACCACCGACCCCGAGGACGGCCGCATCACCAAGT
>CABQNF010000334.1 GCA_902465465.1 uncultured Collinsella sp.
GTCGGGACGGGAAACGGTGAGGACGTTGTCCTCGACGTTGATAGCGAGCTTCTCAAAGACATCGAGCTCGAGCTGGCCCTTGGGGCCCTTGACGACAACGTTGTTGCAGTTGACTGCCACTTCGACTCCGGCGGGAATCTGGACAGGCTTATTACCGATACGAGACACGGTGATCTCCTTTCCTTCTACCTACCGAGCGAATTACCAGACGTAAGCGATGATCTCGCCGCCGACGTTGTGCTTGCGAGCATCGCGGTCGGTCATGACGCCATGGCTGGTGGAAATAATGGCGGTACCAAGGCCACCGCGGACGCGGGGCATGTCGGCAACGCCGGTGTACTTACGCAGGCCCGGCTTGGAAATGCGGCGGATGCCGTTGATGACCTTAGCCTTCTTGGGACCATACTTAAGCGTGATGTGCAGAGTCTTCTGGGGAACGGTGTCCTCGACATCGTAGCCCTCGATGTAGCCCTCCTCGTGCAGAACACGAGCGATCTCGACGAGCTTCTTGCTGCTCGGCATGGAGACCGTGGCCTTGTTCACAGAGTTAGCGTTACGGATGCGCGTAAGCATATCTGCGATCGGGTCTGTAAGGTTCATACAGATTCTCCTTCGTTCTTGATGAACACGTGCTCTTGGTTCTTCGCCGCCCTTAACGGCAAAGCCTTTTTAGCGCGTTTTCCCTGTTCCAAACTGATGCTTGAAACGCTGGTAGTGACTTACCAGCTGGCCTTCTTAACGCCGGGAAGCTCGCCCTTGAGTGCAAGCTCGCGGAAGCAGACACGGCACAGGCCGAACTTGCGGTACACAGAGTGCGGACGGCCGCAGCGCTGGCAGCGCGTGTACTCACGAGTAGAGAACTTCTGCTTGCGATTGCACTTGACGATCATCGATGTCTTAGCCACTTATATCCTCCTCACATAGAGTATTGTTCGCCCCAAGCGCCGCCCCCTTGTGGGAACGGCGCTTATAGGGCAGGTGAACCTATTTCTTGAACGGGAAACCGAAGGCGTCCAGAAGGGCCTTGGCCTCCTCATCGGTGTTGGCGGTGGTCACGAAAGTGATGTCCATACCACGCTGGTGATCGACGGAGTCGAAGTCGATCTCGGGGAAGATGAGCTGCTCGGTGACGCCCATGGAGAAGTTACCACGGCCGTCGAAGCTCTTGGCGGAGATGCCGCGGAAGTCGCGGATACGGGGGATCGCGACGGAGGTCAGACGATCGAAGAACTCCCACATACGGTCGCCACGCAGGGTAACCTTGCAGCCGATCGGCATGCCAGCGCGCAGGCGGAAGGTAGCGATGGACTTGCGGGCACGGGTGATCATCGGCTGCTGGCCGGTGATGGCGCGCAGGTCGCGCACGGCACCGTCGATGGCCTTGGAATCGGTAGCGGCCTCGCCGACACCCATGTTCACGACGATCTTCTCAAACTTGGGGATCATCATGACGTTCTCGTACTGGAACTTTTCCTGAAGCTGGTGCTTGACCTCGTTGTTGTACTTGGTCTTCAGACGCGGCACATACTTCTCTTCTGCCATTGTTCACTCCTTCTTGGGGTTTTAAGCACGGGGCGTGGCCACGATGGGTTGTCCTCGTGCCTCCTGGCTGCATCCGCGCCGCTCATGGCATTTCGCGGTTTGGACTCGACGCAGCAGGAGCCGACAAAACAATCGGTACTATACGCGCATCGGGAGCGTATTTCCAGAAAAACCTCTTCTGCCTGCACAACTCCACAACTCCCCCGCACATATTGATCCCTTGGGGACGGAGGAAAACGGATCACTTGGGTCGCCCGGCCCTCTGAGTGATCCGTTTTCCTCCGTCCCCAAGGGATCA
>CABQNF010000335.1 GCA_902465465.1 uncultured Collinsella sp.
GGCGAGCGCATCAACCCCACCGGCAAAAAGCGCCTGCAGCAGGCCCTGCGCGACGGCGACCTGGACTACGTCGTGAGCCAGGGCATCAGCCAGCAGGAGCAGGGCGCCGACATCCTGGACGTCAACGTGGGCCTGCCCGAGATTGACGAGGTCAAGATCATCCAACAGGCGACCGAACAGCTCCAGGGCTCCACGCTGCTGCCGCTGCAGATCGACTCCACCGACCCCGCCGCCGTCGAGGCCGCCGTACGTCGCTACGCCGGCAAGCCCATCATCAACTCGGTCAATGGCAAACAGCAGATCATGGACGAGGGCGGCATCCCCGATACCGCCGAGGCCCGCTTCGCCATCGCCGAGCGCATCGTGGCCGAGGCCGCCCGCTACGGCATCGGCCCGGACCGCATCCTCATCGACTGTCTAGTCATGACCGCCTCGACCAATCAACGCCAAGCCGAGCAGATCCTGCGCGCCATGTCCCTGTGCAAGGAGCGTCTGGGCGTCAAATGCGCGCTCGGCGTGTCGAACATCAGCTTTGGCCTGCCTGCCCGCCCGCTGCTGGGCTCGGTCTTTTTGGCTGCCGCTTTTGGCGCGGGCCTGGACGCCCCCATCATGAACCCGGGCTCCAAGCGCTTTATGGATACCGTCTACAGCTATCGCGTCCTGAGCGTTGAGGACGAGGGCTCGACCGGATACATCGAGCGCTATGCCGGCTGGACCGATCCGTACAAGATCGCCGCCAACCCGGCAGCGGCTCAGGCCGCATCGACCGACACCGTGCCCGCCGCCGGCACCGACGGCAACGACGACCCGATTCGTCGCATGGTCGTCTCGGGCCGCAAAGGCGAGATCGCTGCCGAGACCGAGCGTCTGCTGGCAGACCACGACGCCATGGACCTCATCAACAACCACTTTATCCCCGCCCTCGACGAGGTGGGCGTCCTCTTTGACCAGGGCAAGTTCTTCTTGCCGCAGCTTATGGCCTCGGCCGAGGCCGCACGCGTGGGCTTCGACACCATCAAGCGCCTGATGCCCGCCGGCGAGATTGCCGACAAGGGCAAGATCTGCGTGGCCACCGTCAAGGGCGACATCCACGACATCGGTAAGAACATCGTCAAGATGCTGCTCGATAACTACGGCTACACCGTCTTTGACCTAGGCCGCGACGTCGACCCGCAAGAGGTGCTCAAGACCGTCAAGGAGCGCGACATCAAACTCGTCGGCCTCTCAGCGCTTATGACTACCACAGTCGTCGCCATGGAAGAGACCATCAAGCTGCTTCATGCCGAGGTGCCAGGCGTCAAGATCATCGTAGGCGGCGCCGTGCTCACCCCCGAATACGCCAAGCAGATCGGCGCGGACTACTACGCCAAAGACGCCGCCGAAAGCGCTCGTATTGCCGAAGAGGTCTTTGGGCAGTAACACAACGGAAACAACCGAGCATCAAAACGTGCCGCATGCGCCACTTGGCACGTGCGGCACGTTAGAATAGATAAGACTATGCTCGTTTTGGCAGATAGGAGCGCAAGGATGGCGATCACGCCCGCAGAAATCGCGGAAACCCGCGGCATGGTTGAGGAGCAGAACCTCGACATCAGGACCATCACCATGGGTGTTTCGCTCATGGGTTGCGGTGACGAGAACCTCGACCGCATGTGCACGAAGATCTACGACCACGTGACGCACACGGCTGAGCACCTGGTCGAGACCGCCGAGAACCTCGAGCGCGAGTACGGTATCCCCATCGTCAACAAGCGTGTTTCCGTCACCCCGGTGGCGCAAATCGCCGCGTGCTGCAAGGATGAGGACCTCACCCCCATCGCGCATGC
>CABQNF010000336.1 GCA_902465465.1 uncultured Collinsella sp.
ATGTAACGTTCGAGCTCTACCAGGCCCCCGCGAAGTCGATGGACGTGAGTGTGGGCTCGGGCGATGTGGAGATGACGGTTCCGAACTCTACGGGCTTTAAGGCGAGCCTCACCTTGGGCAGCGGCGACTTCGAGAGCGATTTCCTTCCGCTTGGCTATGACGGCGAGACCATATTGAATCTTGAATTCGATAACGGGGATAAGTCTGCTACGTATTGTTTTGAGGTCGGTTCGGGCGACATGTCGTTTGATTCGGAGTAGTGAGGCAGACGAAAGCCTAGGCGAAGATATAGACGCGCTGTTTGATGAAGGCGCCGAAGCCGTGACGGGCTTCGGCGCCTTTGCCTTTACAATGGGGGCATGGAACAGATTATCTTGAACATACTCGAGGCCCTGCGTCGTGGCGAGACCGTGGACGACAAAGCGCTCGTCAAACTGATACATGCCGAGGCGCGCCGTGAGGGTGCCGACAAACGCGATTTGGCCAAGCGCCGTCTGCTGCCGTTCTACCAGCGGGTAAAACGTGAGGAGCCGGCTCGTTGGGCTGGGTGGAATGTCGATGCCGAACTGGAACGTCAACTGCTGCAGGTGCTGCGTATGAAGCCGCGCCGAACGGCTTCGGGCGTGGCGACCATTACCGTCATCACCAAGCCCTGGTCGTGCTCGGGCGATTGCCTGTTTTGCCCCAACGATTTGCGCATGCCCAAAAGCTATCTGCACGCTGAGCCGGCGTGTGCCCGTGCGGAGCAAAACTGCTTCGACCCGTATCTGCAGGTGAGTGCCCGTTTGACGGCGCTTTCGCAGATGGGGCATGCGACCGATAAGATCGAGCTCATTGTGCTCGGCGGTACCTGGAGCGACTATCCGCAAGGGTATCAGGCGTGGTTTATGTCGGAGCTCTTCCGCGCGCTCAATGACGATGCCGTGGCTGGTGTGGCGGCTAACCCCATGTTGGCGCGTCCGGGCATCAGCCGTGCTGAGGCGGGGCGTCTGCTCGACGATGCGCCTGCCGATGCCCTGCCGCCGGTGGTAGCGGAGCGCCGCGAGCGCTATCGGGCTGCCGGCATTGCGACTGACGAGGCTGAGCTTGCTGCCGGCGTTGCCGACGAGCAGGGTCGTGTGGATGCTGCCGTGGGCGGCTATAACCGCGCGGTGCGTTGTCTGTACGGCCCTGGTACGCCGTGGGGCGAGGTTGCCGAGTGGCAAACGGCAACGATGGAGGAGCTTGAGCGTCAGCAGCGCATCAACGAGACGGCAAAGCATCGCGTGGTGGGACTCGTTATCGAGACGCGTCCCGATGCCGTAACGCCGCAGGCACTTACGTTCATCCGCCGCCTGGGCTGCACCAAGATCCAGATGGGTATCCAGAGCCTCGACCAGCACCTGCTCGATATCAACGAGCGTCGCATTTCGGTGGCGCAGATCGAGCGGGCGTTTTCGCTTGCGCGCCTGTTTGGCTTTAAGATCCACGCGCACTTTATGCTTAACTTGTTGGGTGCCACGCCCGAAGGGGACAAGCGCGACTACGAACGCTTTATGACCGAAGGGGCCTTTATGCCCGACGAGGTCAAGGTCTACCCGTGTGCGCTCATCGAGGGCTCGCGTCTGGTGGGTTGCTATGAGCGCGGCGAATGGCGCCCCTATACCGAGGAAGAGCTGCTCGATGTGTTGGCCGACGATATCGTGGTGACGCCGGCGTTCTGCCGCATCAGTCGCATGATCCGCGACTTTAGCTCCGACGACATTATGGTGGGCAACAAGAAGCCCAACCTGCGTCAGCTCGTCGAGAACCGCTTGGCGGCTCGTGGAGA
>CABQNF010000337.1 GCA_902465465.1 uncultured Collinsella sp.
CTTGCTGTGCATCCCGAGCTGTCTGGGCGTTGAGGTTGCCGGTCAGATTCTGGCGGGCGGCGCCGACAAGTGCGTCGAGGCGGGTTGCTCCATCGCGGGCGGCCACACCATCAACGACGACGAGCCCAAGTACGGTCTGTCCGTGAGCGGTTTTGTACCACTCGACCACATGCTCGCCAACAGCGGTGCGCGCGTGGGCGACGTCCTGTTGCTGACCAAGGCGATCGGCTCGGGCATCATCACCACGGCCATTAAGGGCGAGCTCATCGAGCAGGACGAGGCCGCAGCCATGTTTGACTCGATGCGCGCCCTCAACGAGGCGCCGATTCGTCTGTCCGAGGGACTTGAGCTTCATGGCTGCACCGACATTACGGGCTTTGGTCTGATTGGGCATGCATGCGAGATGGCCGAGGGCTCGGGCGTGCAGGTTGAGCTTGCGTCGGGGTCGGTGCCGCTCTTTGGCCAGGTGCTCGACATGGCGCGTTTGGGCATTATCCCCGCGGGCTCCTACCGCAACCAGGACTTCTTTGGCCCGCGCGTGGCTGCCGACGAGGACCTGGAGCCGGGCATGCTCGATGCGCTGTACGATCCGCAGACCTCGGGCGGTTTGCTCATCGCGGCGCCTGCTGCCGACGTGGATGAGCTCGCGCACCGTCTGCATGCCGAAGGACGTATCGCCGCCGTTGTCGGCCGCGTGTGCGAGCCGGTGCCGGGCGGTCCTGCCGTTCGCGTTGTTCGCTAGCCCGCACGTTTATGTAACTGTTTGCCGTTCTCTAGAACGGCTCTTTCGAAAGGAAAAACTATGTCTACCAAAATTGAAGTCAATGCCATGGGCGATGCCTGCCCGCTGCCCGTCGTCAAGACGCTTAAGGCACTCAAACAGCTTGATGGCGAGGGTGCCGTGGTGACCTCGGTCGATAACGAGACCGCCGTCAAGAACATCTCCAAGATGGCGCAGGAGAAGGGCTGCACGGCCTCGGTCGAGAAGGTTTCTGACGCCGAGTGGCACGTGACCGTGGCGACCTCTGGCGCCGTTGCCGTGGCCGATCCTGAGCAGGATGGCGCTGCCTTCTGCGACGCCAGCGCCGGCAAGGGCAAGCTCGTCATTTCCGTCTACACCGACTGCATGGGCCGTGGCGATGACGAGCTGGGCCACAAGCTCATGAAGGCGTTTATCTTTGCCGTGACGCAGCAGGAGGAGCTGCCCGCAACCATGCTGTTCTACAACGGCGGTGCCAAGCTCACCGTCGAGGGCTCACCGGTGCTCGACGACCTGAAGGGGCTGGCTGAGCAGGGTGTCGAGATTCTCACCTGCGGTACCTGCCTCGACCACTATGGCATTAAAGACCAACTTGCGGTGGGCGAGGTCACCAACATGTACGTGATCGTGGAGAAGATGGAGCAGGCCGTGCGCGTCGTGCGCCCGTAGCGTATTGGTTGGAGTTGCCATGAGGGAGAAGCGCCCGGCGCTTGTCATCACGTTTCCCACCACGGCGGCCGCCATGGGGTGCGAGACCCTATGCATCGAGCGCGGCCTTCCCGGGCGAACGATTCCCGTGCCCGGGGAGGTCGCTGCCGGCTGCGGTCTGGCGTGGAAGGCGTCGCCTGCCGATGAGGAGCTGCTGCGCGCCGAACTCGCCGCGGCGAGTGTTCCTACCGAGGGCTATACCGTGATTGATATGTGGGAGGTCGTGCGATGATCTACCTGGATAACGCGGCGACGACCATGCACAAGCCGCAGACGGTCATCGATGCCGTGACGCAGGCGATGTGCTCGCTCGGCAATGCCGGGCGCGGTGCCACGTCGGG
>CABQNF010000338.1 GCA_902465465.1 uncultured Collinsella sp.
TGCGGCCCGCGCAGCGTCGGCCGGTCCGCCGTTCGTTAGAACGGCGGAACTAAATCAACTTGAAGCCCTTGCGCTTACCCACGGAGAGGGTGTCGCCCAGCTTGAGGGCGCTGGGGTCGATGTTGTAGCTCTTGGGAGCCACGGCTTTGCCGTTGATCTTGACGCCGCCGCCGTCGATATCGCGACGAGCCTGGCCGGCGCTCGCCGAAAGACCCAGGTCCTTGAGCAGGCCGGCGAGGTAGATCTGGCCCTCGTCGTTGACGGTCAGCTCAACGTGCTTCTCGGGGAAGTCGGCGAGCTGGCCCTCCTTGAACACACGGTCGAACTCGGCCTGAGCCTCGTCGCCGGCGCCGGCGCCGTGGTAGGTGTCGCACAGGTCGCGGCCCAGAGCGCGCTTGAGCTCGTAGGGATCGGCGGAACCGTCGGCCAGGGCAGCGTCGATCTTGTCGACCTCGGCCGGGGTGAGCGAGCTGGCCAGACGATAGTACTTGCCGATCATCTCGTCGGGGATGGACATGGTCTTGCCGAACATATCCTCGGGAGCATCGGTCAGGCCGATGTAGTTGCCATAGGACTTGGACATCTTGCGCACGCCGTCGGTGCCCTCGAGCAGCGGCATAGTGAGCGCGATCTGCGGCTCCATGCCCATCTTCTCCATGAGCTCACGGCCGGCGAGCAGGTTGAAGAGCTGATCGGTGCCGCCCATCTCAACGTCGGCCTTGATCTGCACGGAGTCAAAGGCCTGCATCACGGGATACAGGAACTCATGCAGGGCGATCGGCGTCTGGGACTGGTAGCGCTTGGTAAAGTCGTCGCGCTCAAGGATGCGGGCGACGGTGAACTTAGAGCACACCTGCAGCAGGCCGGCCAGGTCCATCGAAAGGATCCAGTCGCCGTTGTGCACGATGGTGGTCTTCTCGGGATCCAGGATCTTCATGGCCTGGCTCACATAGGTCTCGGCATTGGCCTCGATCTGCTCCTGCGAAAGCTGCGGACGGGTGGAATTCTTGCCCGAAGGGTCGCCGATCAACGCGGTACCGTTGCCGATGATGAGAGTGACGTTGTGGCCCAGGTCCTGGAACTGACGCATCTTGCGCAGCGGCACGGCGTGGCCCAGGTGCAGGTCGGGGCTGGTGGGGCTCGCCCTTCTCAAGCTTCTTGCGAAGGTCGGCCTCGGGAACGATCTGCGCGGCGCCCGAGGTGATGATACGCATTTGCTCGTCAACAGACAGCATTGGGTATCCTCCTTTTGCTATAGCACCCTCGCCGAAAACGGCGGTGCTGGAAGTCCATAAACTCTCTTATGATAACAAACTAACGCGACGCGGCACCTACGACAGGAAAATCCTCGTCCTGCCGCATGCGTCAATGGCAACTGGCAGACGCGTACCGTCACGCTCGACCAGATAGCGTGCCTGCCGACGACGCAAGCAGTCGCGGCAACGAACCTGTCCCGTCGCATCGGTGGCGCAGACGCCCTCGGCGGTCAGCAGGCAGTGCTCGCACACCATAAGCTCGGGACGGTCGGCGTCGACCGGACCCAAGACGCCGGGTTCAGCAGCCAGTTCGGCAATACGCTCCGCATCATTGCCGAGCAACTCGGCCGGCAAGTACACCCGCCCCGCACCGAGTCCGCGCAGCCAGGTAAGCGTGGCCCGATTCGCGCAGAACACCGGCGCCGCCACGTCAAACGTCACGCCCAGCTCGCGAGCGATCACCACCTGTCCCAGGTTGCGGCAGACGACGCGCCCGGCACGCTGCATCAGTGAGCGGGTCCGGTCAGCGTCACTCGCGCGGCACACCT
>CABQNF010000339.1 GCA_902465465.1 uncultured Collinsella sp.
AGGTAGGCGCTCGCCGCGTTGACGAGCTCCATGACGGCCGAGATGGCGGTGTTGAACTGGCCGCGATCGAAGTCCTCGGTACACTTGGCGATGGTGCGGTGACGCTCGCGATAGAGCTTCATCGCAACCTCGTCGAGTGCGGACTTGTCAAAGGCCACGTTAGCATCGCCGGACTGGACGAGCTGCCAAACGATACGCCAGGCGCGCTTGATAAAGCGGTTGGCGCCCTCGACGGCCTTGGGATCCCAGTCGAAGTCCTTCTCGGGCGGGGCGATAAACAGGATCGCCAAACGCATGGTGTCGGCACCGTAGGGCTCGATGACCGAGCTCGGGGGCACGACATTGCCCTTGGACTTGGACATGGTGTCGCCGTTCTCGTCCTTGACCATGCCCTGGCACAGCAGGTTGGTGAAGGGCTCGTCCACGCTCAGCAGGCCCAGGTCGCGCAGTGCCTTGGTAAAGAAGCGGCTGTAGAGCAGGTGCAAAATAGCGTGCTCGATGCCGCCGATGTAGTTATCGACGGGCATCCAACGGTCGGCGGCCTCACGGGAGAAGGGCAGCTCGGTGTTGTGCGGATCGGTATAGCGCAGGTAATACCAGCTGGAGCAGGTGAAGGTGTCCATGGTATCGGTCTCGCGCTTGGCCGGGCGGCCGCAGACCGGGCAGGTGGTCTCGTAGAACTCCTTGCACTCAGCAAGGGTTTCGCCGGCGCCCAGGTCCAGGTTCTCGGGCAGCGTCACCGGCAGCTGATCCTCAGGCACGGGCACGATGCCGCAGTGCTCGCAGTGGATGGCCGGGATGGGATTGCCCCAATAGCGCTGGCGGCTGATGAGCCAGTCGCGCAGACGGAACTCGACCTTGCGACGACCGCAGCCCATGGCCTCGAGGTCGGCCACGATCGCAGCCTCGCCCTCGGAGTGCTTACCGCCGCGCATGCCGGTGTACTTGCCGGACTGGACGAGCGTGCCCTCGGCAGCGTGAGCGCAATCCCAGTCGACGGTCTCGGCATGGAAGGTATCGATGGTCTCGCCGCTGGCCTCGACGGCAGCGCGATCGTCATCGTCCAGGATGATCGGCACGATCGGCAGGTCATACTTGCGGGCGAACTCAAAGTCACGCTGGTCGCCACAGGGAACGGCCATGACGGCACCGGTGCCGTAGTCGGCAACGACATAATCGGCAACCCACACGGGGACCTTCTCGCCGTTGACGGGGTTTACCACATAGCGGCCCGTGAAGGCACCGTGCTTCTCGAGGGTGCCCTGGGCACGCTCGACGGCAGAGATATGCTTGGAGTCCTCGACGATCTTGGTGACGGCCTCCTCATACTCCGTGCCCTCGACGAGCTCGTGCAGACGAGCGTACTCGGGAGCCAGGACAAAAAAGGAGACGCCAAAGAGGGTGTCGGCACGCGTGGTAAAGACGGTGATCTTGCCCTCGTCGCCCTCAATGGGCTCGCCATCCTGGTCGCACAGGGTAAAGTCGACCTCGGCACCCTCGGAGCGACCGATCCAGTTGGCCTGCATCTGCTTGACGCGCTCGGGCCAGCCGGGGAGCTTCTCCAGGTCGTCGAGCAGCTCCTGGGAGTACTCGGTGATCTTGAAGTACCACTGCTCAAGGTCGCGCTTCTCGGGCTCGGTGCCGCAGCGCCAGCACTTGCCCTCGGTGACCTGCTCGTTGGCCAGAACGGTCTTGCAGTTAGGACACCAGTTGACCGGGTTCTTTTTGCGGTAGACCAGGCCCTTTTCCCACAGCTTCTCAAAGATCCACTGACCCCAGCGGTAGTAG
>CABQNF010000340.1 GCA_902465465.1 uncultured Collinsella sp.
AAGACCAGGACGGCTTTTTTGCCCTGGCCCACCAACTCGAGGAAGAGATCGGGGCTGACGCGCTCGAGAACTCTCCTTGGTATCTGCTCGCCCGCACGATTCTGCTATTCAAAACAAACAAGATGCGTCCGGCGGTGCGTGCACTGCGCGAGTTCGCTAACCGCTGCGAGGGTGGCGCGTTCTTCTTGCTGAATCCCATGTACCAGACACCGTACCTTCCCTGCCGGCCCGAGCCACGCGATCCCTGGGATCTTTCGCACCAAGCCGTTTGGGAAGCGGACGGCATTATCTCGGACACTCCCGACTTTGCCCCCTGGGCCAATGCCTGCGAAGACGTGTCGCAGCTTGCCCAGGAATTTGCGCGCCGTTACGGCTTTTAACGGCGCAAACGCCACGACCATGTCATTCACGTTAGGAACGGCTTCATGAATCTCCGCTCATCTCTTGCCTGCACCTCGAGCGATATCGCCCGCTGGGGGCTGCGCTCCGTCCTTAAGCGCCAGGGCGGCGTACTCCCCGGCCGCATCGCCATGAAGATCGACCCCGAGTTGCTGAGCGACCTCGCTGCCCTTGTCGACCGCAGCGTGGTGATCACCGGCACCAACGGCAAGACCACCACCTCCAACCTCATCGCCGACGCCGTTGCCGCCAGCGGCGCCACCGTGGTATGCAACCGCGCCGGCAACAACATGGAGCCGGGCGTGGTGGGCGCTCTGCTCGAGGCCCGCGGCGGCCTTAAGCACACTGACAGCGGCAAGCGCGTGGGCGTTTTTGAATGCGATGAGCTCTACACCGTGCGCGTCCTGCCCAAGCTCAAGCCGACGTACTTCGTGCTGCTCAACCTGTTCCGCGACCAGCTGGACCGCTACGGCGAGATCGACCATACCCAAGACGTCATTGCCCATGCGTTGGAGCTCTCTCCGGCAACAACGCTCATCTACAACGCAGACGACCCGCTGTGTGCCGCGATCGCCGCGCGCGTTCCCAACGTGTGTATTGCCTTTGGCATCGATGGCGCCACCGACACCGAGTCTGACCGCATTAGCGACTCGCGATTTTGCTCGCAGTGCAACGCCCCGTTGGAGTACGACTACGTACAGTATGGTCAACTCGGTGCCTATCATTGCCCCTCGTGCGGTTGGGCACGCCCCGCACTGGTCCGCCGCGTAACGAATGTGGAACTCGGTCGCGATGGCTACGGCTTTGACCTGGTCTTTGGATCTGCGCCCGACGCGGCTGCCGCACACATCGCCACACGCTACAACGGCCTGTACATGGTCTACAACGTTGCCGCCGCCTTCTTTGCCGCGCACGAGTTGGGCGTGGATACGGCGTTTCTGCAGCCCACGCTCGATGCCTATGTGCCCGCCGGTGGTCGTATGGGGCGCTGGGATATCGCCGGCCGCACCGTCGAGGCCAACCTGGCTAAGAATCCCGTAGGCTTCGATCGACAGATCCAGTCCATTAAGACGGCGGGCGGCAGACTCTGCGCTTTCTTCCTCAACGACAACGACGCCGACGGACACGATGTATCGTGGATCTACGACGTCGACTTCGAGCGCATCGCCGACACGCCGGGTCTTGTCGCCTTTGCCGGAGGCACGCGCGCGCACGACATGCAGGTGCGTCTCAAGTACGCCGGCATCGATGCCGCGATTATCTCGGACGTCGCGCAGGCAATTGGCGCCGTGGCAGACGAGGCCGCCAATGACACCTTCTACGCCGTCGCCAACTACACGGCCTTCCCGCCGCTGGTCAAGGAGCTCGACGGGCTGAAAGGCGCTGCC
>CABQNF010000341.1 GCA_902465465.1 uncultured Collinsella sp.
CCGCTGCCGTCGAGAGCATTTACTTTGGAGCCAACGTTCGCTCGGCCATCCCTACGGCGCATGCCCGCGGGGCTGCGCTCGTGGCGCTTTCGGAATGCGCGCTCGAGATTGGCGAGTACACGCCTATGCAGATTAAACAGGCTGTGGTGGGCACCGGCGCTGCAGATAAGCGGCAGGTCGCGTATATGGTTCGTACGCTCACGCAGCTCGATCACGACCCGCATCCCGACCATGCCGCCGATGCCCTGGCCTGCGCCATCTGCCACGTTAACCTCAGCCGCACCCGGGCGCTTACCGGTGGCGAGTTCTATCAACAGAGAGGAACCGGATACTGATGATCTCCCAGCTCCATGGAACGCTTGTCGAGGCCACGATGAGCTCGGCCGTTGTCGATGTATCGGGCGTGGGCTTTGAGCTCGGCATCTCGGGTAGCACTGCAGCCACGTTGCCGACGCCCGGCGGTGAGGTGCGCCTCTATACCCGTATGCAGGTGCGCGAGGACGCCATGACGCTCTTTGGCTTTGCCTCCAAGGACGAGCGCACGATGTTCGATCGGCTCGTGTCCGTGTCAGGTGTCGGTCCGCGCCTGGCGCTCGCCGTGCTCTCCACCTATACCGTGGGTCAGCTGTATTCCCTGGTGATGGCCGAGGATGACAAGGGCATGGCCAAGGTTCCCGGTGTGGGCAAAAAGACCGCGCAGCGCCTCATCTTGGAACTCAAGAGCACCTTTGCCAAGGACAAGGGCTTTGTGCCGGTCGACGTGATTCCCGGACAGGTTGCGATGCCCGTGCCCACTGCCGCCCCCTCGGCCATCGACGATGCCCGCGCGGCGCTCCTTTCCATGGGCTTTAGCCCGCAGGAGACCGATGTTGCCCTGAGCGGGTATGATGGGCAGAATATGCGTGTCGAGGATCTGCTCGGCGCGGCGCTTAAGCGACTCGGAATGGATGCGTGATGTGGGAAGCCGATGATTCTCAGGACCTGTGGGCGACGCCCGGCAACTCGCCGGCGGCATCCATGGCGCACGGCGAGCGTATGGTGGGTTCGGAGCTGACGCCCGAGGACCTCGATGTCGACCGTACCCTGCGCCCCCAGCGCCTGGATGACTACTGCGGCCAGGAACACATCAAACAGAGCCTGCGCGTGCTCATCGAGGCGGCGCAGAGCCGCGGCGAGACGCTCGACCACGTGATCTTCTCGGGCCCTCCGGGTCTGGGCAAGACCACGCTGGCTACCGTTATCGCCAACGAGCTGGGCGCTCAGATCAAGACGACGAGCGGTCCGGCCATCGCGCGTACCGGTGACCTGGCGGCCATCCTGACTAACCTGCAACCGGGTGACGTGCTGTTTATTGACGAGATCCACCGCCTCAACCGCTCGGTCGAGGAGGTCCTGTACCCTGCGATGGAGGACTTTGCCCTCGATATCGTGATCGGCAAGGGTCCGGCGGCGCGCTCGATTCGCCTGGATATCCCCAAGTTCACGCTGGTGGCGGCAACGACTCGCTCGGGTATGTTGACCGGCCCGCTACGCGACCGTTTCGGTATTTCGTATCGCCTGGATTACTACACCGTCGAGGAACTCGCTCAGATTGTGACGCGCTCGGCGACTATCCTGGGCGTGACGATCGACCATCCCAGTGCACTCGAGATCGGCTCGCGTTCGCGCGGCACGCCACGTCTTGCCACCCGCCTGCTCAAGCGTGTGCGCGACTATGCGCAGGTGCGCGCAGACGGCGTGATCACGAAAGAGGTGGCAAACGATGCGCTTCTGCGT
>CABQNF010000342.1 GCA_902465465.1 uncultured Collinsella sp.
CCATACGGCCCGCCATTGTCTTCGGTTTGCTGGTCGATCTCCATCAACACCAGCACCTCGACACGCTTCATATCGTTGACACTCGCACGACCCTTGCCCGCCATAGCAGCCTCCTCAAACCGAGCACGAGCATCTAACGCGCCGTGCGCGACCGACACACCTCACGATGGCAGGTAATATCCATCATGCGGCATCCCGCTAAGGATGAAACAGTTACGGTTATTGTATACCGCTCAAATTGTTTCTAGGCAGGTAAACAGCTATTTTTCGCCGAAATAGGCGCTTTATTGATCAAAAAGCCGTACCGGGCGCTAACCCGATACGGCCAAAATGCAATGCAATTACCGCGGTGCTTCAAACTTAGCGATGGAAGAAACCGCGGCGCTCAAACTTGGGCTCGCAGCACACGTTGATACCCAGTTTGCGCAGTACCGTCTCGTCCGTCGGCGAGATAATCACGCTAAAGAAGGCATCGCAACCGCGCAGCTGCTCCAGGCCCGAAAGGACGCGAGCGGCCGTCTCACTCGTGGCCGAGGTGATCGACAGCGCCATAAGCGTCTCGTCGGTGTGGAGGCGCGGGTTTTTGCTGCCCAGGAAATGCGTCTTGAGCTTGCTGATGGGCTCGATCGCTTCATCGCTAATGACCTCGAGCTCAAGGTCGACGCCCGAGACATGCTTAAGTGCATTCATGATGAGCGAGCTCGCGGCGCCCAGGCGCGTGGAAGTCTTGCCGGTCACCACGGAGCCATCGGGCATGACCATGGCACCCACGGGACCACCCGTCAGCTGCTCCCTGGTGAGGGCCGCCGAGCGCGCCGGTGAGTAGTTCTTATCGATGCCGGCTTTCTTCATAATAATCTTGAGACGGTCGACTTGCTCATCGCCCACGCCGGTACGGCGCACATTTTCGACCGCGGTAAAGTAGCGGCGGACGATCTCCATCTTGGAAGCGTCGCGGCAGGCATCGTCATCGGTGATGGCAAAGCCGACCATATTGACGCCCATGTCCGTAGGGCTCTGGTAGGGGCTCTTGCCCAGGATCTTTTCCATCAGGGCACGGACTACCGGGAAGGCCTCGACGTCGCGGTTGTAGTTGACCGTGGTCTTGTTGTAGGCCTCAAGGTGGAACGAATCGATGATATTGGCGTCGTCGAGGTCAGCCGTGGCGGCCTCGTAGGCAATATTGACCGGATGCGTCAGAGGAAGATTCCAGACAGGGAAGGTCTCGAACTTGGCATAGCCGGCGGCCGTGCCATGCTTGTGCTCGTGATAGAGCTGAGACAGGCAGGTGGCAAGCTTGCCCGAGCCCGGACCGGGGGCAGTGACCACGACGAGCGGTCGGGTGGTCTCGACAAACTCGTTCTTGCCGTAGCCATCGTCGGACACGATCAGATCGACATCGTGCGGATACCCCTCGATGGGATAGTGCAGCTTGGCGGGAATACCGAGCGCGTTCAGGCGGTTGCGGAACACATCGGCAGCAGGCTGGCCGGCGTACTGGGTGATGACCACAGCCGCGACGGCAAAGCCGTTGCCGCGGAACAGGTCGACCAGGCGCAGCACATCCTCGTCATAGGTAATACCGAGGTCACCACGAGCCTTGTTTTTCTCGATGTGGTTCGCGTTGATCGCGATGATAACCTCGACATCGTCGGCGATGCTCTTGAGCATGCGGAACTTGCTGTCCGGTTCAAAACCCGGCAGCACGCGGCTCGCATGATAGTCATCGAACAGCTTGCCGCCGAACTCCAGATAGAGCTTGCCGCCGAAC
>CABQNF010000343.1 GCA_902465465.1 uncultured Collinsella sp.
AGGCCGTCATGCAGGCTCTTAAACGAGTTGAGGTTCTTAAGCTCGGTTTTGGTGCCCAGCTTGGTCTCGCCACGGCGGCGCAGCGACACATTACCGTCGCAGCGCATGGAACCTTTCTCCATGGAGCAGTCCGAAATGCCCAGCGTCACAAAGATGCGACGGAGCTTCTCCATAAACAGGCGAGCCTCCTCGGGCGTGCGCAGGTCGGGCTCGGTGACGAGCTCAATCAGCGGCGTGCCGCAGCGGTTGTAGTCGACGAGCGACTCGGCACCTCCCACGTGCACCATCTTGGCGGCATCCTCCTCCATGTGGATACGCAGGATGCGAATAGGCACCGTGTAGGAACCGTCCTCGCGACGCTCGGGCATCTGCAGGTTGGACGCATCATAGCTGGCCAGGTGGCCGGCGCGCTGGTTACCCTCGCGCATGGTCGAGGACATGGACGTGGACAGGCCCTCGGCGTTGGCCGAAGCGCTCGCCAGGCTCTGGGCCTCGGCCTCGCCAAACGCGCAGTCGGGGCGCTCGGCGGCGCCGCGACCGGTCACGTCCAGGTCCAGGTGACCGTACATGGCAAAGGCGACCGGACCCTGCGTAGTCTGGAAGTTCTTGGCCATATCGGGATAGAAATAGTGCTTGCGGTAGAACATCGAGTGGCGCTGGATCTCGCAGTTAGTGGCGAGACCGGCCTTGACGATACTCTCGATGGCGCGCTTGTTGGGCACCGGCAGGGCGCCGGGCAGGCCCAGGCACACCGGGCACACGTTGGCGTTGGGCTCGTCATCGTGGCTGAGCTTGCAGTTGCAGAACATCTTGGTATCGAGTGCGGTGAGCTCGGTGTGGATCTCCAGGCCAATCACGGCCTCCCAATCCTGCAGGACTTCGGAAAGCTCCTTCATTACAGCTCGCCTCCCTTCCCGGCAAAATCGGGCGCGACGGAAAGCGCGGGCGCACCCGTGGCGGCATCGGCAAAGCCGCGCTCCAGGGCGCGGGCAAACGTGAGCAGCTGACGGTCCTTAAACGCCGGACCCACCAGCTGGGCAGAAACGGGCAGTTGAGTATCCTCGCCCAGGCCCAGCGGCACCGAGATACCGCCGTTGCCGCAAATGTTGAGCGAGATGGTGTACAGGTCGGAGAGGTACATCTGCGTGGGGTCGCTGATCTCGCCAAACTTAAAGGCCGTGCGCGGCGAGGCGGGCATGAGGATGGTGTCCACCTTGGCATACGCGGCGTCGTAGTCCTGCGTGATGAGCGTGCGGGCCTTTTGCGCAGCGTAGTAATACTTGTCGTACACGCCCGAGCTCAGCAGGTAGGCGCCGAGCATCTGACGGCGCTTGGCCTCGGCGCCAAAGCCGTGGGCGCGCGAGAGCGAGCTCTGGTCGGACAGGTTGGCGCAGCTCTCCTCCTGGTAGCCGTAGCGAATGCCATCAAAGCGGGCCAGGTTGGAGAACGCCTCGGCCGGGCCGATGACGTAGTAGGCGGCGATGGCGGCGTCCAGGTGCGGCAGGTCGACCTCGACCAGCTCGGCGCCCTGGTTCTGCAGCTCCTGGGCGGCGCGCTGAACAGCGGCCTTGACCTCGGGCGTCAGCCCCTCGGCCTCCATAAACGCGGGGATGATGCCCACGTGCTTGCCCTCGATGCTGTCGTTGAGATGCTCGGTAAAGTCGACGGCGCAATCCTGGCTGGTGCAGTCGTACGGATCGTGGCCCGCGCCGGTAAGCGCGTTCATGGCCAGCGCGACATCCTCGACCGTGCGGCCAAAGGGGCCCACCT
>CABQNF010000344.1 GCA_902465465.1 uncultured Collinsella sp.
CATACAGACGGAAGTAGTTCTGCAGGGTGATGGTTGCCAGCGTCTGGTTCTCCTCGCGCACGAGCACGCCCTCTTTGGCCTCGATGGCCTGATGCAGGCCCTCGGAGTAGCGGCGGCCTTCCATGATGCGGCCGGTGAACTCATCGACGATCTTAACCTCGCCGTTGGTGACCACGTACTGCTTGTCGCGGTGGAACATGTACTGGGCCTTCAGCGCCTGCTGCAGGTGGTTGACCAGCTGGCCGGAGAGATCGGCATAGATGTCATCGATACCCAGGCGGCGCTCAATCTTCTTAAGGCCGCGCTCGGTGGCGGCGATGGTGTGCTTGGCCTCGTCCATGACGTAGTCGCCCGTGGGCTCCACGTCCTCGGTGGCGGTGAGCATGTCGTGCGAGACGTCCTCGCCGCGCTCAAGGCCGCGCACGGCGCGCGCGAAGTCCTTGTAGGTGCTGGCGGACTTGGTGCCGGCGCCCGAGATGATGAGCGGCGTTCTGGCCTCGTCGATCAGGATGGAGTCAACCTCGTCGACGATAGCGTAGTTGTGGCCGCGCTGCACACGCTGCTCGGGGCGGGTGACCATGTTATCGCGCAGGTAATCGAAACCGAACTCGGAGTTGGTACCATAGGTGACATCGGCCTGGTAGGCCGGGCGCTTGAGCTCGAGCGGCATGTTGTTCTGCAGCAGACCGACGGTCATGCCCAGGTACTTGTAGATGCGGCCCATCCACTCGGAGTCGCGCTTGGCCAGGTAGTCGTTGACGGTGACGACGTGCACGCCCTTACCGGCGATAGCGTTGAGATAGCCGGCCAGCGTGGAGACGAGGGTCTTGCCTTCGCCGGTCTTCATCTCGGCGATGTGGCCCTCGTGCAGCGCCATGGCGCCGATGAGCTGCACATCAAAGTGACGCATGCCCATGGTGCGCTTGGAAGCTTCGCGCACGGTGGCAAAGGCCTCGGGGAGCATGTCGTCGAGCGACTCGCCGTTGGCGTAGCGCTCACGGAACTTATCGGTCTGGGCGCGGAGCTCCTCCTCGGTCATCTTCTCAAACTGGGGCTCAAGACCGTTGATCTTGTCGACGATCTTGTAGTAGCGCTTGAGGTCCTTATCGGATCCAAAGGACAGCAGCTTTGACATGAATCCCATGTGGTTTTCCTTTTTGGCCATCGCCCGTGGCATAAAACCTTGGACGAGTTAAACACAGATATTTGTACTTTAGCCAAACAAGGCGCCGCCTATGCGGTCGACACGCTCGACCACGTAATAACTACGACAGCCTGCCAAAAAGGGACTGGTTTATTTTGGCGGCTTTTATCTGGGAAACCGCTGCCTCTCTCTGCCATTTGGTGCAAGCTAGCCCGTCCCCTTCGCACCAACCTGGCGCAATGGGGACGGGCTAGCTTGCACCAATAAAAAGAAAAGGGCCGCGCACCCAAACGGATGCGCGGCCCTTATGCCATGAATGCGAGTGTTTCCGCGGCGAGCTACTTACTCAGCAGCCTCGGTGGTCTCGGCCTCGGCAGCGGCCTCCTCGACGGGAGCCTCTGCGGGAGCCTCGGCGGCCTGCTTGGCAGCCTCCTCGGCAAACTTGGCGGCACGCTTAGCCTTCTCGGCAGCCTTAGCCTCAGCGGCGGCCTTGCGAGCGGCCTCGGCCTCAGCAGCCTTGGCGGCCTTGGCGGCCTTGGCCTCCTCAGCCTTCTTGAGCTGGGCGGCAGCGGCGCCACCGAATTTGTCGGCGAAGCGCTGGACGCGTCCACCGGTGTCGACGAAC
>CABQNF010000345.1 GCA_902465465.1 uncultured Collinsella sp.
GGCCTGGCCAAGAGCCGCTTTTGGTTGGCGACGCTCATGCAGATGACCTTCCCGGGCGTGCCCTCGATCTATTATGGCGACGAGTACGGCCTGGAGGGCCTGACCGATCCGGGCAACCGCCGCACCCTGCCGACCAAGGACCAGCTGCACGACTTCGACACGCTGGCTATTGTCAAGAACGCCTCCGCCGTACGCCGCGCACTGCCATTTATGATCGACGGCGAAATCAAGGCCTTCGCGCTCAACGACGAGGTGCTGGCATACAACCGCACGGGCAAGGATGGAGAGTCCGCGACGGTTATCATCAACCGCAGCCTGCGCAATTCGCACCGCGTGACGATTCCGGCGCTCGGCGAATGCGCGAGTGACGTAATCAGCGGTCACGAGTGCGAGATCCACAACGGTACGGTCACGCTCGATCTGTATCCGCTGGGCTCGTCGATCATCTATCACCATGCCGAGCAGCGCCTGCAGGAGCCGCTCGATCACGGTGCGGGTGTTGTGTGCCATATCACATCGGTGCCGACCGACGACGGCAAGCCCGGAACGATCGGCGCGCCCACGCGTCGCTTTATCGACCATCTGGCCGCTATGGGCATGCGCTACTGGCAAGTTCTGCCTGTCAACCCGACAGACTTCTTCCGCTCCCCTTACGCTGGGCCTTCGGCCTTTGCGGGCAATATCGACCTGCTGCCCGAAAGCCAAGAGGAACTGGCGGCCGACTTTGAGACTTGGAAGGCCCGTGGCGGCGAGGATGCAGACCCGCTCTACACGGCGTTTAAGCATCGCAACGCCGACTGGCTCGAGAAGTACTGCGTCTACATGGCCGTTAAGAAGTACTTTGAGGGCGAATCGCGTCACGATTGGCCGGCAGATGTCGCGCGCTACAACGAGCATCTGATCGATGACAAGCGCTTCCACGACGAGGCTGAACTGCAGGCGTACATGCAGTATCGCTTTGACCTGGCCTGGTGCGAGCTCATGAACTATGCGCACAAGAAGGGCATCGAGGTCATCGGCGATATCCCGATGTACGTTTCGGACGATTCGGCAGATGCGTGGAGCGAGCCCGAGAACTTCTGGCTGTCCGATACCGGCAAGGCGATTGAGATTTCTGGCGCGCCGCCCGACAATTTTGCGCCCGAGGGCCAGGTGTGGGGCAACCCCACCTTCCGTTGGGAACACATGAAGGAGGACGGCTACCGCTGGTGGATGGACCGTCTGCATCGCGCGTTCTCGCTCTACGATCGCGTGCGTCTGGATCACTTCCTGGGCTTCCACAGCTACTTCAGTATCCCCGCAGGCAAGGCTTGCGCCGAAGGTCGTTGGCTGGCGGGACCGGGCAAGGACCTGTTCCAGACCGCCTATGACGAGCTGGGTCCGCTCAACTTTATCGCAGAGGACTTGGGCTATCTGACGCCTGGCGTTCGCGCCATGGCTTCGACCTGCGGCTTCCCCGGCATGGACGTGCTGGAGTTTAGCGACTACGACGTTCGTTGCGGTGTGCATCCCACGCCCGGCAAGATTCTGTACACCTCGACGCACGATACGTCGACACTCGCCGGTTGGTGCACGCGTTCCTTTGCGGGCGGCGATGAACCGAGCGGTGTTGAGGCGGCGGCCAAGCTGATGGGTGACGCGCTGGCAAGTGACGCTCCCCTGGTGATGATGCCGCTGCAGGATGTCCTGGGGCTGGGCGACGATGCGCGCATGAACGTTCCGGGCGTGGCCACGGGTAACTGGACTTGGCAGGCTGACGAGGCCGACG
>CABQNF010000346.1 GCA_902465465.1 uncultured Collinsella sp.
GCATCGTGCAGCGTTCCCGTCACGACGGTGCCGACGCCCTTGATCGTAAAGCAGCGGTCAATCGGCAGGCGCGGCGCGGCATTGCTCCGCTCGGAACGGTCGCGACAGGCATCCCAGCAGGTACCAACCTGATTGTCAAGCGCGGCCAGCAGCGCGTCAATCCCCTCGCCGGTCTTAGACGACACGGGGACCATCGGAGCGCCCGCAAACACGGTACCCGACAAAAAGTCATCGACATCGAGCTCGGCAAGCTCGGTCATCTCGGCGTCGGCCAAGTCGCACATCGTCAGCGCCACCACCATATGCGTGACGCCTAGCAGCTCCAGCACGTGCACGTGCTCGCGCGTCTGCGGCATCACGCCCTCGACGGCCGATACCACCAACACGGCAACATCAATGCCCGTGGCACCCTGCACCATGGCGCGCAGGTAGTGCGCGTGGCCCGGCACGTCGACCAGGCCCACGATCTTGCCGCTCGGCAGTGCCAGTTCGCCAAAGCCCAGCTCCACCGTCATGCCGCGACGACGCTCGACCTCCAGGCGGTCGGGATTCTTGCCGGTCAGTGCCTCGATCAGCGCCGACTTACCGTGGTCGACGTGGCCCGCCGTGCCAACGATAACGGGACACTCCACCAGCGCTTGAACTTCACTCATCGAGCAATCGCCTTCTTAACGCAGGCGACGAGCGTCGATGCCGCCGTCTCGATATCGCGGTCACCCACGAGCGTGCGCACGTCAAACAGGATGCGATCGTGCGAGGCGCGCGTGACGACCGGCGTGTCGAAATCTTGGACGAGCGAGCGCTTGAGCGCGTCGACGGACAGGCGCCCGTCGACAGGGCAGATAGCAACGCACATCGTGGGCAGTTCCACGGTAGGCAGCGAGCCGCCACCGGGGGTCGACGATTCCTCGACGATCTCCACCTGAACAGCGCACGGGTAGCCAGCCTTATCGAGCCCGGCGACCATACGATCGCGCAGCTTGCGGGCACGTCGCTCCAAATGGGCCTGCGGCAGTGTAAGCATGCTGAGCACCGGAATATCGCGATGGGCAACATCGGCGCCGTCCATGTAGATACGCAGTGTAGCCTCAAGTGCCGCCAGCGCGAGCTTTCCCGGACGCAGGGCACGCATAAGCGGATGCGACCCGCAGGCCTGGACCAGATCGCGACGGCCCATGATAATGCCCGCTTGTGCGGCACCAAGCAGTTTATCGCCCGAGCACGACACCAGATCGAGCCCTGCCGAAACCGAAGCCGGCGTGGTTTCTTCGCCGCCACGCACCAAGATGTCGTCGGGCAACAGCGCGCCCGAGCCTTGGTCCTCGTAGAACAGCAGGCCATGCTTGTGGGCCAGAGCGGCAAGCTCCCGAGAGCCCACCTCCTCGTGAAAACCCTCGATGCGATAGTTGGAAGGATGGACCTTGAGGATCATGGCCGTTTCGGGCGTGATGGCGCGCTCGTAGTCGCCCAAATGCGTGCGGTTGGTGGCGCCGACCTCGACGAGTTTGGCGCCCGAAGCCGCCATGACATCGGGGATGCGGAAGCTACCGCCGATCTCGACAAGCTCGCCGCGGCTGACGATGACCTCCTTACCTGCGGCATGGGTCGCCAGCACCAGCAGCACAGCGGCGGCGTTGTTGTTAACGACCAGCGCGTCCTCGGCACCAGTAAGCGAGCGGATCAGCTGCGCAGCATGCTCCTTGCGCGACCCACGCGAGCAGGTGTCCACGCTGTACTCGAGCGTGCTGTACCCGCGCGC
>CABQNF010000347.1 GCA_902465465.1 uncultured Collinsella sp.
GGCGGCGAGCTTGCACGGATAGGCGCCCAGGCGCATGGTGCCGCCCTTCTCGGTCACGTCCTCCTGCGAGCTCATCAGATCGATGACGCTAAACGGGCCGTCCGGATCGAACTCGGAGGAGCTGGCGCCGGCAAGGCCGACGACGTTGCGGGCGAACTCGCACACGGCCACCTGCATACCCAGGCAAATGCCCAGATACGGAATCTTGTGCTCACGGGCAAACTCGGCCGCGAGGATCTTGCCCTCCAGGGCGCGCTTGCCAAAGCCGCCGGGGACCAGGATGCCCGAGGCGTCGCCCAGAACCTCGGAGACATTCTGCTCGTCGAGGCTCTCGCCGTCGACCAGCTGGACGTCCACATGGCGATCGTAGAAGACGCCCGCATGGTGCAGGGCCTCGATAACCGACAGGTACGCATCGGGCAGCTGCGTGTACTTGCCCACGACGGCGATCTTCACCTTGTCGGCGTGATGGTTGGCGTGATTCTGTTTGCGCAGGAACTCATTCCACTCGCTCATGTCGCGCTCACGCGGGTCCAGACCCAGGCGCTCGCAAATGCGCAGGTCAAAGTCCTGCTCGGCAAGCAGCTGCGGAACATCGTAAATGCTCGCGCAGTCCTCGTTGGTAAAGACACAATCGGTGTCGACGTCGCAGAAGCTTGCGATCTTTCCGCGGATAGCGTCATCGATATGGTGGTCGGAGCGCAGCACGATGATATCGGGCTGGATGCCAAAGCTGCGGAGCTCCTTGACGGAATGCTGCGTGGGCTTGGTCTTGACCTCGTGGGCGGCGGCGATATAGGGAACGAGCGACACGTGGATGTAGCAGACGTTCTCGGGGCCGGCCTCCTTGCGGTACTGACGGATGGCCTCGACAAACGGTTGGGACTCGATGTCGCCGATCGTGCCGCCCAGCTCGGTGATGACTACATCGGAGCCGGTCTGCTCCTCGATGCGGCGGAACTTGTCCTTAATGGCATTGGTGACGTGAGGAATCACCTGCACGGTACCGCCCAAAAAGTCGCCGCGACGCTCGCGGGCGATCAAGCTCTTATAGATGGCGCCGGTCGTAAAGTTGGAATCGCGGGTCAGGTTCTCATCAATAAAGCGCTCGTAATGACCCAGGTCCAGGTCGGACTCGTAACCATCCTCGGTAACGAAGACCTCACCATGCTGGAAGGGGCTCATGGTACCGGGGTCGACGTTCAGATACGGATCGGCCTTCTGCATCGTTACTTTGTAGCCACGCGACTTGAGCAGACGGCCCAGCGAGGCCGCGGTGATACCCTTGCCCAGAGACGAAACCACGCCACCGGTTACGAACACATGCTTGGTCATATTGAGTTACCTGCGCTTCCCGTAGAAGTTGTTTATCCACATCTTACGGGTCTTCATTGTAATACTCGCGCCGCGGACCGTTCGCAATTTTTCTCGCGTGAGATTGCATTTCTCAATCTTGAAACAAAACGCCGCCCGGTTTCCCAGGCGGCGTCGCTATGGCAAGGGTTACATGCTGCTATCGATCAGCAACCTCGTCCTCAAGCATTTCTTGAACGAGCATGCCGGTACGGACGCCCTCAAGATACCACTCGCCACGTTCGGTGAGGCAAATGCCATTTGCAAGCTGACCGCCGTCGTCGCTATAACGCGAGACGACATCAATCATGCCTTCGGAATCCAAGCGATCGATTGCGGCGCGGGCACGATACGGCGAAACCCCCACGCGCTCGGCAAGCGTTTTGCGCGAGAAACCATACG
>CABQNF010000348.1 GCA_902465465.1 uncultured Collinsella sp.
GCAGAATACAGGCAATAGCGACTATAGGGCTTCATGTCGAGCAAGGCAGAGAAGCTCTTCTGCATCAACACGACCACGCCGTAGAGCGGCAGCGAGAGCGCCAGGTAGACAAGGTACTCGGACACCAGCGTCACGCCGGATTCATCGAACTTGCCAGCACAGTAGATCATGTTGAGCGGACGCGCGAAGACAATCAGGTACAGCGCGAACGGAATCAGGAAGAACAGCATCTGGGCGACGCCACGCGAAATGCCCGTGCGAACGCTGTCGTAATCCTTCTCCTGCGCGTCGTGAGAGAGCTCGGTATAGAGCGCCGTCGAAAGCGAGGCGGCAATCAGCGCGTAGGGCAGCGTGTACCACAGGCGCGCATAGGCGATGACGGAAGGACCAGTCTCGGGCTGGACCACCAGCGCGGCAGCGTTGGTGATAGAAGTCGAGACAAACATGCACACCGTGGCGAGCAGCGTCGGGATACCGAGCGCAATCGTCTGCCGCAGTGCGGGGTCCTTAAAGTCGATATGGATATGGGGGTGCACGCCGTGCTTGCCAAGCGCGGGGATCTGACATGCCATCTGAACAAAGACACCGAGGGTCGTACCGGCCGCAATCAAGATGATGCCGGCACGTTCGCCAAACTGTGCGGACACGGGCGCAAAACCCATAAAGCTCGCAATGACGATCACATTGTTGAGGACCGGAGCAAACGTCGACCAGAAGTAGTCGCGGTGTGCGTTGAGAACGCCCGAGAACACCGAGCCCAAACCATAAAACAGAATGGCAAAGAAACGGAACATGAACGCAGCGGTATCCATGCTGCCGCCGTCACCCGAAAGGAACGATTGCGTCCAGATAAAGCCCGGGGCGAACACGGTCCCCAGCAACGAAATGCCACCCAGCACCAAAAGCAGAATGCCGAGCAGGTTGCCCACGTACTCGTTTGAGGCCTCGCGACCCTGCTCACGCCTCACGCCCATGTACACGGGCAAAAACGCCGTCACGAGCATGCCGCCCATCACGAGTTCGTAGAGCATATTGGGCAGGTTGTTGGCGACCTGATAGGAGGACGAGAGTAGCGACATGCCGATAGCGGCCGCCATTGCCCACGTGCGGATAAAACCGGTGACGCGAGACACGATAGTCAGGATGGTCATAAGCCCGGCGGAACGACCAACCGTGGAGTAGTCCGACGAGCCCATGTCGTCAGTGTCATCTCGCGACGAAGAAGCTTCGGATGAGGGTGTCTGAGGCGCAGATTCTTTTGCAAAATGAGCTCCGCGCTTCAATTCTTCCTGCGGCATCGCTCAGTCCTCTCTCGTAATCGCGGCAACCGTCGCCCCGCAAAATGCAATTAAATCATCGGGTGCAAGCTCGAGCTGATAACCACGCTTGCCTCCCGAAATAAAAATGGTATCCCAAAGGACACATGTCTCATCAATGAGCGTCCGGTAGCGTTTTTTCATACCGACCGGGCTGCAGCCGCCGCGAACGTAGCCAGTCGCCGCAAGCAAATCCTTCACATGCATCATGGCCAAGGACTTCTCCCCCGCGGCACGCGCGGCGGACTTTAGATCGAGCTCGTCGGCAACAGGGATGCAGCACACGACATAGTCGTTGGACGGTGTCACACAGACCAAAGTCTTAAATCCTTGACCGGGCTCCTCGCCAAGCTGCTCCGAAATCGCGACCCCCAGGCCCACCGACTCATCGCCATCGTCTTCGTACGTATGTAGAACATAGGAAATGCCGG
>CABQNF010000349.1 GCA_902465465.1 uncultured Collinsella sp.
CCCAGCAGCGCATCGACCAAGCAGATAGCGCGCGCGGTCTGGGTGCTATTGGCATACGCGATACCGATGCCACCATGAAAACCCGCATCCACCACAGCGGCAGGCGCGGCGGCAGCGAGATCGCGCGCCGTGGCGACAATCTCCGCGGCCGGCACGTCGCACATCGACTCGGCCCACTCGGGCGTCCAAGCATGGGCCGCCTGCGCCAGCTCGTCAAAACCAGTGGTATAGCGGTCCACGAACTCGTGGTCGTACAGGCCCTCGGCAATCAACACGTGGACAATACCCAACAGCAGCGCCAAGTCGCAGCCCGGGCGCACGCGCAGCCAGCGGTCGGCAAGCGCGGCCGAGCCACTGCGCCGGGGGTCAACCACGATAATCTTCGCCCCGCGCCGGCGTGCATCGTTGAGCGCGTCAACGGCCCCCATCGTTGACGAATCGACAATGGAACGCCCCAGGTACATGATGCAGTCGGTATGCGCTAGGTCGGAGGCGGGGCTGTAGCCCAGGCTGTACTCCCAACCGGTAAGTCGGCTTACCTCGCAGGCGCCGTCGGCACCGTACACGTTGGGCGAGCCCAGCGCATGCATAAAGCGATACGCCCAGTAGCGGTCGAACGAGGGAACACCGAGCGTCATGCCCAGCGCACGGGGCCCGCGCTCGTCAACAATCCCCAAAAGGCGCTCGGCAATCTGAGCAAATGCCTCGTCCCAGGTAATCGCATCAAACCCCGAGCCATCCCGGCGGCGTCGCATGGGGTGCACAATGCGGTCGCGCTCGTCAAACGGCATTGCCAGGCGATGCCGTCCGCGGGCGCACAGGGCACGCGCCGCGCACGGATGCCCCGGCACTGGCAACTCGGCCACCACACGTCCATCCTCAACATGGGCCGCAAAGGCGCAATCGGCATAGCATCCCCCGCATGTCGTCACCACGGAGCGACCGTCATGCATAGCTCTCGATGCCATCTCGATTATTCCTTCCAGCTCAGGGGTTCAAGCCCCGCCGCACCACAGCTCTGCCACCAGCTGCCGCGACGCAAAGCCCGCAGCATCTACCGCAGCAAGACACGAAGAGCCTCCCAAAAGGCAAACGCCCCTCGGGAGGCCCGTACGTCATTCCAGCTTATTACGCCTCGGACTTCTTGGCGTAGACAAACCAGTAGCCGAGCGCGATCAGAACCGCGCCGCCCACGATGTTGCCCAGCGTGGCGGCGGATAGATTAAACGCAATACCCGCGACGTTGAGCGCATCGGCCCCGGCAACCTTGGCACCATAGCCGCACGCGTGCATCACGGCACCCATGGGCAAAAAGTACATGTTGGCAACGCAGTGCTCAAAACCGCAGGCCACAAAGGCGGCGATGGGCAGCAAAATGCCCACAACCTTATCGACTACGGTCTTACCCGCAGTGCCAATCCACACGGCCAGGCACACAAAGATGTTGCACAGGATGCCGCGGAAGAAGATCGTCACCCAGTCGACCGTCACCTTGCCGGCGGCGACGCTCACCATGGAGTTGGCGACCGCCTCGCCGTTGAGCTTATAGATGCCGGCCATGTACACCAAAAAGACGATGAACAGAGCACCGACAAAATTGCCGACCCACACGACGACCCAGGCCTTAAGCATCTGGACCAGCGTGATCTTTTTGCTCTTGAGCGCGCAGACCATAAGCGAATTGCCGGTAAACAGCTCGGCGCCGCACACCAGCACCAGCACCAGGCCCAGGCAAAA
>CABQNF010000350.1 GCA_902465465.1 uncultured Collinsella sp.
AAGCCGATCGGACCTGGTCCGGTGCGTATTCACTGTGCGGGCGGCATGACCGCACCCAACTGATTGGAGTGAACCATGCGCAAACTGTTTTCCCGTCAGCTCATCGAGGCCCGCCACGAGATGCTGAGCATCTACGAGGCCGTCGATCTGGCCCTCCACGATGCCGTGAAGGCCTATGTGACCGACGACCGCAAGCTCGCCACCAAGACCAAGAAGCGCACGCTTTCGATTGACGCGCGCTGCGCCAACCTAGAGGCCGTCTGCTACAACCTGATTGCCACGCAGTCGCCGGTCGCCTCCGACTTCCGCTTGCTGCAGACGATTATCTACGTCGACTTTAACCTGCAGCGCATGACCGATAAGGTTCGCCAGATCTGCCGCGCTACGCGTCACATGGTCAAGGCCGATATCTCGCTGCCCAAGGAGCTTGTCGGCACGGTCGAGGCCGAGGCTGAGGCCGTCTACCAGGTGCTGGGCTCTTCGCTTTCCGCGCTCGTCACCAATGATATGTCCATCATCTGCAACTTGGCCGTCGAGGACGAGCCAGTGCACGCCGCCTACGAGAAGTTTTTCCGCACCTTTAACCGTATGGATACGGGCGACTTTATGGACGACGACAGCAACTATGACGACCTGCGCCGCGCTATCATGGTTTCGCGCTACCTCGATCGCATCGCTTCGATTTCCATCGATGCCGCTTGCCGTCTGACCTTCCTGTTGACTGGTCAGCGCATGAATGCCGGCGATATCGCCTGCACTGATGAGGATGAGCTCGAGAGCATGCGTGTGCCTTCGGGCGAGGGTGTTATCATGAGGCCCGCCGTCGACGCGCGCTACGTTGCCAAGGTGCCCGTTAACGAGGTCAGCGAGGGTCTTCGCTACCTGTTCGATCATCTTGAGGACGAGGACGATGGCGAGGACGACGAGGAGTAAGTAATCCTGTTCGTCGAAAGATTGTAAATACCGAAGCGAGCGCGGCCTTGCACATGCGGGGCCGCGCTCTTGCGTTAGCATGGGACTACTTGTTTGGCTGTCAGCGGAGGCGATTAGCAATGGATAACTATTTGGACTTGATGCGCGCTCGCCGCGAGCAGATTCTGGAACGTTTTTATGCGGCGCTCGATCGCGCGGGCCGCCCCCACGACGCCGCGCGCCTCATTGCCGTGTCCAAGACCGTTGGTGTCGATGAGACCGTTGCCGCCATCCAGGCGGGGTATCGCCATTTTGCCGAGAACCGCCCGCAGGAGCTGGTTCGCAAGCTCACGGGTCTGGCGGAGCATCCGGAGCTGCCCGAGGTGCGCTTCGATATGATCGGCAACCTGCAGACCAATAAGATCAATGCGGTGCTGGGCTCAGCCGAGCTGATTCACTCGGTGGGTTCGCTGCATCTGGCGCAGGCGATCTCGAGCCGTGCTGTCCGCAAGATTGAGGCAGGCGAGCTCACTGGCCTCCAGCGTGTGCTCATTGAGGTCAATGTGAGTGGTGAGGAGTCGAAGGGAGGCTTTTCGCCCGATGAGATTCGCGCCGCCGCGGGTGAGCTTGCGGAACTTGAGGGAATTTGCGTACAGGGGCTTATGGCTATGGCGCCCCGGGGGAATAAGGATGTGGCACGCCGCACCTTTGCGGGGCTTCGTGAACTGAGGGATGAGCTGGAGGCGGCGCATCCCGATTTGAACCTGCCTGAGCTTTCCTGCGGTATGAGCGAGGACTTTGAGCCTGCCCTTGAGGAGG
>CABQNF010000351.1 GCA_902465465.1 uncultured Collinsella sp.
CATCAGCTGCGGCTCGCCTACACCACGCCCGCCGCAACGCTCCATCGCTTTGGAGCCCTTGGCGCTTGCGAGCCGCACGAACAGGCAGCCTGCCCCACAACCGAGCTCGATCTCAGGCTCGGACGAACCCTGTAGCCCGCCAGCCCCTCCGCGGGCAACAATCCTATTCCACAACACAACCAACAGAAAGGAGTCCTCATGGACACCAATCATTCCCCCATCATCAGCCCCCTCACCATGCGTGAATCCGCCCGAGGTATCACGCTCACCAGCATTTACGATGAGATGCTCGCCCGTCGCGAGCTCTCCGTCATGGGAAACATCGAAACCCCGATGGCCCACGACCTATGCCAGCAGATCCGCCTGCTCGATGCCACCGACCCCAGCCGCCCCATCACCATATTTGTCGCCAGCGCCGGCGGAAGCGTGCGATCGGGTCTTGCGATCTATGACGCCATGCGCCTCGCATCGTGCCCCATCCGCACCGTCTGCCTGGAATTCGCCGCGTCCATGGGCGCCGTAATCTTTATGGGCGGCGACGATCGCCGTATGGCGCCCCATGCAGAGCTCATGATTCACGACCCGCTGATCCCCCAGGGGGCAGGCGGCTCGGCACTTGCGCTGCAGGAAACCAGCCGGCGTCTCATGCAGACCCGCAAGACCCTCACGCAAATCCTCTCGGACCGCAGCGGCCTCACGCCCAAGCGCATCCAGTCCCTCACTGCAAAAGACACCTACCTTTCGGCCGAGCGCGCCGTCGAGCTCGGCTTTGCCCACGAAATCCTCTCGACCACCAAGGAGGTCGCCCATGTCTAACCTCGCCAGCCGCCTCGCCGCATCTGAGTCCGCATCGTCCACCATCCTCGCCAAGGATCGGACGCTTTCCTGCGACACCCGCCAAACGGGACTCAACAACAACGCACTTGTGATCGGCCCCTCGGGAGCCGGCAAGACCCGAAACGTCCTCAAGCCCAACCTGCTGCAAATGAACGCAAGCTACATCGTGCTCGACACCAAAGGCACGCTCTGTCGCGAAGTGGGACCCGTGCTGGCAGCCCACAGTTACCGCGTGCAATGTCTCAACTTCGCCGACCTCAACACCGTCCCGGCCCTTGCGCCCGGCATCGAGCGCTGCGGCTACAACCCCTTAAGGCACATTCGCCGCAAGGCGGACGGCAGGCCCAACCAGCAGGACATCCTCTCGGTGGCAAAGGCCATCTGCCCCATCGAGGACAACAACCAGCCTTTTTGGGATCATGCGGCGGCAAACCTGCTGTCGTGTCTTATCGCCTACGTCACCGAACAGCTGCCCGCCGACGAGCAGACGATCAGCTCGGTCATCAAGCTGATCGAGCACCTGCAGGACGGTGCCACGGGTCGATTGTTTGATGACCTGATCACGACCGACCCCCAAAGCTATGCCCTCTCGCTATGGCGGCGCTACGCCATTACGCAAAATGCCGAGCGCATGCACGCGAGCATCGTCGGCATCCTTGCCGAAAAGGTCATGTGTCTGGGATTCGACGGTGCGGCACAGCTCTATCGTGAGTGCCATCAGGTGGACTTCGCTTCCATGGGCCACACCCCCTGCGCCCTGTTTGTAACCGTGAGCGATATTGACCGCAATCTCGATCCGCTGACCGGCCTCTTTATTTCGCAGGCGTTTATGGGCCTCATTCGTGAGGCCGATAGGCAGCCCGACGGTAGCCTGCCCGT
>CABQNF010000352.1 GCA_902465465.1 uncultured Collinsella sp.
ACCGCCCCGGCATCGTCGCCGGCGTCACCCGTGTCCTAGGCGAGGCCAACGTCGACATCCGCGACATCACGCAGTCCATTATCGAGGACATCTTCACCATGACCATGCTGGCCGATACCGCCGAGTCCAAGCTCGACTTCGCCGAGCTGCAGAAGGCGCTGGCCGAGGCCGGCGAGCTTTCGGGCGTCAACGTGTCCATCCAGCGCGAGGACGTCTTTAACTTTATGTACCGCCTGTAGCGAACAGGCCTTGCGGGAACAGGCCGGCGCATCTGCACCCAAGCACGCCGCCCCCACACGGCCCCGAGAGGAGCGCGCATGGCTTACGACGCCAAGAAAATCTACTACCGCTTCGATGACCATCTGAGCCGCCTGGTCTTGGATTATGAGGCGAGCCGCCAGATTTCGTCTGAGAGCGAAAGCCTCTACCACGGCCTGCCGACCGACCCTTATGACGAGGGCTTGTTCGAAGAGCACAATGTCAAGCGCGGCCTGCGCAATGCCGACGGCTCGGGCGTGGTCGCGGGCCTCACTCGTATCTCGGATGTGCACGGCTACAACAAGGTCGACGGAAAGGTCGTGCCCGATCAGGGCAAGCTCACGCTTCGCGGCTACAGCATCGAGGATCTGGTCAACAATGCCCAGGCCGAGAATCGCTACGGCTACGAAGAAGTCGCCTATCTGCTTATCACGGGCTCGCTGCCCAACAAGGAAGAGCTCGACGGCTTTTGCGAGCGCCTGGGCGCCTTTAGACATCTGAGCGACGAGTACGTTAAAGAGTTCCCCATGACCACGGTGTCGTCGAGCATCATGAACGTGCTCCAGCGCGCCGTACTGCTGCTCTACGCCTTCGATGCCGAACCAGACGTGATCACGCCTGAGCACGAAATCGACGTCGCCATTTCCATGCTCGCACGTCTCCCGCGCATCGCCGCCTTCGCACACATGGCCTCGGTCGCCAAGCTTCGCGGCTCCGAGGTTCACGTGCCGCACCCTACGCCCGGTCTCTCCACCGCCGAGACCATCCTACAGGTCCTGCGCGGCGGCATGGCGTTCACCCGCGATGAGGCGATGCTGCTCGACGTTATGCTCATGCTGCATGCCGAGCACGGCGGCGGCAACAACTCCACCTTCGCTTGCCGCGTGCTGTCGTCTTCGGCCACCGACCCGTATTCCGCCTACGCCGCGGCTATCGGCTCGCTCAAGGGCCCGCGCCACGGCGGCGCCAATGCCAAGGTCGTGTCTATGCACGAGGACATCCGCGCGCATGTCTCCAACTGGGAGGACGAGGACGAGGTCGCGGCCTACCTGGGCAAGATCCTCGACAAGCAGGCCTTCGACGGCACGGGCCTCATCTACGGCATGGGCCACGCCGTCTATACGCTCAGCGACCCGCGCGCCGAGGTCTGCCGCCGTTACGCGCGCTCACTGGCAGCCAAGAAGGACTTGGGCGAAGAGTTCGCACTCATCGAGCGCATCGAGCGCCTGGCACCGCAGGTGATGCGCGACCACGGCATGACCAAGCCTATCTGCGCCAACATCGACCTGTACACAGGCTTTATCTACAAGATGCTCGGCGTGCCCGAGACGCTTTTTACGCCGCTTTTCGCCGTCGCCCGCATGGCCGGCTGGTCGGCACACCGCATGGAAGAGCTCTTCTGCGCGCATCGCATCATCCGCCCGGCATACCGTCCGGTGATCGAGCCGCTGGAATA
>CABQNF010000353.1 GCA_902465465.1 uncultured Collinsella sp.
GGTCTCGTCGTCGAGTTTGCCGATGCGACTGGGCACGTGCTTGGCGGTGATATCGAGTGCAACCTTGGCCTGGAATAGGTTGGGGCCGATGCCGACCGTCGCCGTGATGCCGGTGCGTGCCAGGACCTCGTCACGCAACATGCAGGCGAAGCCTTCCGCATCGGTGTGATAGAGGTCCAGATAGGGTGTCACGTCGATAAAGCATTCGTCAATTGAATAGACGTGAATGTCTTGCGGACTGACGTATTCCAGATAGATGCCGTAGATTTGCGCCGACACTTCCATGTAGTGCTGCATGCGCGGTACGGCCTTGATGTAGTCGATGCCGTCGGGAATCTCGAATAGACGGCAGCGGTTGTGTATCCCAAGGTTCTTCATGGACTGTGTGATGGCGAGGCAGATGGTCGTGCGCCCGCGCGATTCGTCGGCAACGACCAGGTTGGTGGTGAGTGGGTTGAGCCCGCGGTCAACACACTCGACGCTGGCATAAAACGTCTTAAGGTCGATGCAGATATAGGTGTGACGCTCGTGCCCCACGCGTCCTCCCATCAAACACATGTTCTTATCGAATACCTGTTCGATAATACCCGCTCGACCGGACACCGTCAAAACCTGCCAAAAAGGGACAGGTGTGGTCGTGCGGTTGGATCGGGTTTTAACGCAGCCCTAAAGAGCGTGAAACAGCTCGGAAAACCTCGCTTCTTAGCATGAGCCTAACGATTGATACCGCCTATATGCACGGAAGGGTTGTGGGAAAGATGGTCAATTATGGGTTTGGTATGCCGACACGCCTTGTTGCGGATGGGGACGTGGCTCGCTGGTGTGGACGATTGGTCGCTCACTACGGCGGCACTAAGGCGCTGGTCGTGCTGGGCGGTGACAAGCATACGCGTGATGAGCTTGTCTCGGCGGCACTCGGCTCGGTTGATCGAGCTCTGCTCGAGCGCGTGCTTTTCCGCTGCGGCTCGGCTGGCGATGGGGGAGACGAGCTGATCGACGAAGCCGTGGCCCTGGCGACCGACGAAGGTGTGGACTTTGTCTTGGCGATTGGCGATGCCGATACTGCCGGCTTTGCGCGCGAGCTCGCGCGTCGCATGGCGGCTCTCGATGCCGGCGAAGACGGCTTTGTGCCTTATGGATGCATTGTCTCGGAGGGCAAGGTACCTGCTGTCGTGGGAGCCGGCGAGGTGCCCGTTTTTGCCATCATCGCGCCCGAACTGCTTGAGGACATTGGGTCTCCTCTGCGCGAGTTGCTCGGCAGTGTGTGCGCCGCGGCCTAATATCTGCCGTAAAGGGATGGGTTATTTTTGGTTGGTAAAGCGTTTGACCTGCCAAAATAAACCTGTCCCTTTTTGGTCGGTTGCCGTTTGGGGGCTGATTGGCAACGCTCGCTGATTATGGTCTTGACCTGCGCTAGAATAGTGGCATCTGAATGTCCGGGCGCATGGAGGCGTGCGCCCGTATGCTGAGGAGGACTCTATGGCAACTGTTGCCGCACCTATCGATGCTACGTCGACTGCCGCTTGGAAGGCGCTCGAGGCTCATCAGGAGAAGCTCGAGGCCGAAGGTATCGACCTCAAGGCCTGGTTCGCTGCCGATGCCGAGCGCGTGAACAAGCTGAGCTTTGACGCCGGTGACCTGCACTTCGATCTGTCGAAGAACCTGGTGACCGATGAGACCGTCAAGCTGCTGTGCGATCTTGCCCGCGAGG
>CABQNF010000354.1 GCA_902465465.1 uncultured Collinsella sp.
CACCGACACCTCACGTGCTACGCGCATTTTGAGCCGACCGCTCGATTGCGGCATTGCCCATCGCATCCGCCGCATCGCCGCCGACCACGATGTGACCTTCGATATCTTCGCGGACGGGCAGTGCTTCCTCCCCCGCTCGCTCTACACGCGCCTGGATGAGTTCTGCGGCGGCGACCCCCACATCGCAGCTTCGCTCAAGCGCACACGAACACCGATCGACATGGATATCGACAGCAAGATCGACGAGGTCGAGACGCTCGAACGCATCGCCATGTACTGGCACGACCCGGCCGATCGCGACGCCATCGCGGCGGAGCTCGACACGCTCGGAGGCATTGAGGTCACACGTTCGTACGCCATGAATATCGAGGTCATGGGCGAGGGCGCCACCAAGGGAACGGCCCTCACGTGGCTATGTGAGCACTTGGGCGAGCGTCTCGCCGACGCCTGGGCGTTCGGCGACAACATCAACGACATCCCCATGCTGCAGGCAGCGGGCCATGGCATGGCCATGATCAACGCCGAGCCCGAGGACCGCGAGGCCGCCGACGCCATCACCGAATACGACAACGACCACGACGGCGTCGCCCGCACCATCATGGCCGCCCTCGCCTAGCAGCAGCAACCCGGCAGGGTAGCTAATTTGGGGACACTCTTCGCGGGGCGCCGCAAGGACTGTCCCCATCTGCCGAATTAGGCGAGACTCTCCAGCACGCGACGGAGCTCCTGCTGGACGGCGTGGTCGCGGTTGCACCCCACCACGCGATCGGCGACTGCCTTGAGCGCGGGGCGCGCGTTTTCCATCGCGCAGCCCGTGCCGACAAAGCGAATGATCTCGTAGTCGTTCATCGAGTCGCCAAACGCCATGACCTCGTCGCGTCCAATGCCGTAATGCTCCGCGAGCTGCGCGATACCCGAGGCCTTCGACACACCAGGCTGCATGGCATCGATCCACGCGTTGCCCGAAGGCGCAAAAGTAAAGAGCTGACCAAGTTCGCGCTGTAGCACGTACGCACTGTCCATAACCGCACTGTCGTCGCAAAAGATACTCGCTTTGATGATATTTACGCTGGGATCGGGCAGCTCCCAAATGCGCTCGGCATTGGGAAGGTCCTTATCGACCTCACGCACGAACTTGCACTCGTCATCGAGCAGGAAGGACTTGGTTCGGTCAAAGAGCGCAAGATGCAGATTGGGAAACGTCCTGACGGCTTGGGCGAGCCTTCGAATCGCCAGGTGGGAATACACCTCACGGTCTACCATCTTACCGTCGGCGTAGACCTGGGCGCCGTTAGCGGCGACAAAGTCCATCTTGTCGCGAACGGGCGCAAAGAACTCGCACAGGCGATCGTAGCGACGACCTGACGATGCAGCGAAATGCACACCATGCTCGTGTAGCGCCAGAATCAGTTCGTAGGTCTCGGGAGGCACCTGGCCGTTTTCGTCAAGCAGTGTGCCGTCCATATCGGATGCAATCAGTTTAAACATAGAAAAGCTCCCTTCGGGCTTGTTGGAATCGAACGTGTATCCGATTCCAACGTACCCAAAGGGAGCTCAAATAAGACTCCGCGGGCGTAAACGTTACAAGGACCTGGCAAATAGCTCACACATGCCAGAGGTCCTACGGTCGCGGCGTCAGGTGACACGCCAAAGAGTGTCCCCAACGACTAGTCGTTTAAGAACGTCCCTAATGACTAGGCCGCT
>CABQNF010000355.1 GCA_902465465.1 uncultured Collinsella sp.
ATCTGCGGCTCGTCGCGGTAGTGCTCGGGCATGGGGCGCGTACATTTGTCGAGCACCGGCAACTCGAGCGTCTTCGCGCGCTCCTCGTACGGCTCCAGAATGGCCTCCTCCAAGGCCTTACAGGCGGCGGCACGCACCTTGTGCACGGCAGAGAAGCCCATACCGCAGCCCTCATCGAGCGCCACATCAAAGCTCGCCGCCTCAAAGGGCGAGGAGCCCATGCGGCCCACATGCTCAACCAGGTCGGATGCCTTGACCGCGCAGGTCTTGGCGGCCTCGACGGTGAAGCCCGTGGCGGTGGCGGTGAGCGCGGGGTTGTCGCAGCAAGTGAGTGTGACAGTAAACGGCTCGCCCAGGCGCGCCACGACGGACACATCAACAGCTCGGCGGCGCAGCACATCGCGCTTGAGCGCGGCACCGGCGGCGTCGATGGCACGCTGACTGCGAATCACGCGGACGCGGCAGCCCCCGGGCATGCTGCGGGGCACGCGGCACTCGATAACATCGCCCGCGGCGGCATCATCGGCGGCAATGGTGGTCAGGAACTGGTCAAACTCGTTATCGTGGCGAAGCTCCAGCAGGTCGCCCTTGCCCACGGGCTCAAACAGCTCAATGCGGGCGATGGTGGCGCGGCGACGGCGGTCGTCGGGCTTGAGGCCGCGCACATCGCGGTTGGCCGGGCGGCTGCCCAGCACCGTGCCCACGATCTGGCCGCGGTTGTTGGAGCGCTCGTAGCTCATCATCTCGTCGCCCGAGGTGCCGTCCTGATAGGCGTGCGTAAAGTCGCGGTTGAAACAGCGCTTGAGCTGGCGCTGGCGGGCGGCTTCCTCGTCCTTGGCAACGGCGACCCCTGCCAGCATGTCGTCAATTTCGTGACGATACACATCGACGATTGAGTACACGTAATCGGGCGCCTTCATGCGGCCCTCGAGCTTGAGCGATGCGGCGCCGGCGTCATACAGACGGCGAACAAGCTGTGAGGTGTTGGTGTCACGCGGGCATAGAGCGCGCTCGCGACCAGCAGGGGAGAGCGTGCGGCCGTTCTCGTCGATCAGCTCGTAAGGCAGGCGACAGGGCTGAGCGCACATGCCGCGGTTGGCCGAGCGGCCCGCCATGGCAAAGCTCGAGAGCAGGCACAGGCCCGAGTAGCAAAAGCAGATGGCACCGTGGCTAAAGACTTCAAGGTCCACATCGGGCGCGGCATCGTGAATGGCGGCAATCTCGTCGATGGAAAGCTCGCGCGAGAGGGTCACGCGGTCGGCGCCCTGCTCGCGGCACCAGATAGTCCCGCGGTCGTCATGGATGTTCGCCTGGGTTGAGATATGTGTCTCGATGCCGGGCATCGTGCGCTTGACCTCAAAGAACAGGCCCCAGTCTTGGATGATGAAGGCGTCGGCGCCCAGCGTGGAGCAACGATGGATGAGTTGCAGCGCATCGTCCATCTCGGACTGCTTGATGACGATGTTGACCGTGACGTAGACGCGCGACCCGGCCAGGTGTGCAGCACGGCAGGCCTGCTCAAAGGCCTCGTCGGTAAAGTTGGTGGCCTTGCGGCGGGCGTTGAAGCTGCCCATGCCGCAGTAGATGGCGTCTGCCCCGGCAGCGAGTGCGGCGGCAAAGGGCTCCGGGCCTCCGGCGGGGGCCAAGAGCTCGGGTCTGCGGTT
>CABQNF010000356.1 GCA_902465465.1 uncultured Collinsella sp.
CCCGCGGGCGCGTGCCGATCGGCAAGACCGATTGCGTCGCGTGCGGCCAGTGCATCACGCATTGCCCGACGGGCGCGCTGCGCGAGCGCGACGACACCGAGACCGTGTTTGACGCGCTCGCTAATCCCGACAAGATCGTGCTGGTGCAGATCGCGCCTGCCGTGCGCAGCGCCTGGGGTGAGGAGCTCGGCATATCTCGCGAGGAGGCCACTGTTGAGCGCTTAGCTTGTGCGCTGCGCCGCGTGGGCTTTGAGTACGTGTTCGATACTGATTTCTCGGCCGACCTCACCATTATGGAGGAGGGCTCCGAGCTGCTCGAGCGCCTGGGCAAGGCCGCCAAGGGCGAGGGCGACAGCCGCGGCTGGCCCATGTTCACGAGTTGCTGCCCGGGCTGGGTGCGCTTTGTGAAGGCGCGCTATCCGGAGTTTGTCGACAGCCTGTCCACGTCCAAGTCGCCGCAGCAGATGTTCGGTGCCATCGCCAAGACCTACTACGCCAAGGTGCTGGGCGTTGAGCCCGAGCGCCTGTTTGTGGTGTCCGTTATGCCGTGTACGGCCAAGAAGGCCGAGTGCGCGCTGCCGAGCATGGTGGGCGAGGACGGCGCGCCCGACGTAGATGTTGCGCGTCGACACGCTGGTCGAGGAGCCGCTCGATACGCCGCTGGGCTTTGGCACGGGCGCGGGTGTGATCTTTGGTGCCACGGGCGGCGTGATGGAGGCCGCCGTGCGCTCGGCATATTACCTGGTGACGGGCAAGAACCCGGATGCCGACTTCTTCACTGACGTGCGCGGACTCGAGGGCTGGAAGGAGGCCGTGGCCGATATCGACGGTACCAAGGTGCGCGTCGCCGTGGCGCACGGGCTGGGCAACGCCGCCCGCCTGCTCGATGCGATTCGCGACGGTCGTGCGAGCTATGACTTCGTCGAGGTTATGGCATGCCCCGGCGGCTGCGTCGGTGGCGGCGGTCAGCCCATCCACGACGGTTGCGAGCTGGCGGCCGAGCGCGGTCAGGTGCTGTGGGGCCTGGACGCCGCTGCGGACATTCGCTTCTCGCACGAGAACCCCGATGTTCAGGCATGCTATCGCGAGTTCTTGGGTGTGCCGCTCTCGCCGCTGGCCGAGGAGTTGCTGCATACCGACCATCATGCGTGGACGATGCCCAACGAGGGGGCGTGCTAGCGATGCGTGCGTTTGATGCTGAGATGACGCGCCGATGATTTGCCTCGCTCGCCGCGGGCGCGTTGTCGCTCGCGCTGGCTGGCTGTGGCGGCGGAGCTGCGGGGGCGGGGTCCGCCGCGGGCTCGGCTGCCACGGACGGCGCCGGTGCTGTCGCAGAGCCGGTCGAGGTGCACGTCGCCTCGCTCAAGGGGCCGACCTCGATTGGCCTGGTGCAGTTTATGGACCAGGCTGCCGATGGCGAGACGGACAATGAGTTCGACTTTGCGATCAGCGCCGCAGCCGATGAAATCGTGCCCAAGGTGATTCAGGGCGATGTCGACATTGCCCTGGTACCCGCCAACGTGGCGAGCGTTCTCTACAACAAGACCGAGGGCGCGGTGCAGGTCATTGACATCAACACGCTGGGCGTGCTGAGCGTGGTGACGGGCGACGCGAGCGTGGCCTCGTTTGGTGACCTGGCGGGTCGCACCGTCTACATG
>CABQNF010000357.1 GCA_902465465.1 uncultured Collinsella sp.
CCTCGGTTGCGAAATCGACGGGGAAGTCCTCGGGGATGGCGGGCGCTACGGGTGCGGGGGTTGGGGCCTCTGCGAGTACCGAAGCCGGTGCCGGTGCGGGAATTTGGTCGCAAGCAGAGGCGGGCACGGATTCGATGACGGGTGCGAACTCCAGCGTCGTCTTCGGCTTGATTGTGGAATCTGCGGGCTTCACGGTGACGGGCGCGTCTGCAGCTTCAGTTTCAACCTCAACCTGCGTCGCGCTCTCATTCTCGACGCTCGACTTTGCCTCGATGGGCGTGGATGCCATGGTGGTGATGCCGGCATTGGCATTCTCGGGGTCATAGACGACCGTGAGCGAGATGGCGGGCTGCGGCGTCTCGGGTTCCGGCGCCGACTCGGTAGCGTCTTGATCTGTGGGCTCGTCGGACTGATCGTCCTCGGCCTCGTCGCCAAAGACATCGCTGTTTTGGAACGCAGGCGGCTCGGGTTGGTCAGCGGCTTCTTCGGTTGTCGACTTGGGCGCTTCGTTGAGCTCCACAGTGGCTTCCTGCTCGGATATGACTTTGGGATCGGTCGTGGCGGCGATTTCGGTTTCGGCTTCTGCCGTTACCTCAATAGCGACTTCGATCTCTGTCTCGGGCTCGGGTTCCGGCGCGGCTTCAACCATGGCTTCGGGCTCGGGACGCTTAACGTGCTTGGGGCGCACGGCCTTGAGGTCCTTCTCACCGCGCTTTTTCTTTTTGTAGGACTGCTTGGCGCCCTTGGCGGTCTTGGGCTTGTCCTCGCCCTTGGCAAGCGCAGCATCTCAGGCCTCGTTGGCGATGACCGTGGCATACAGGCGGCCGCCTTTAAAGACGGTCAGCTTAATGCAGTCGTCGAGTTCCTCGAGCAACTCGCGCGTGGACTCGAAGCCCAGGTCATAAGCGGTCATGTCGCCAGCGGCGAGCGCCTCCTCGACCTGCGTCATAAACGTTTGCTTGCCACATCCAATCGCATCGCGCAGCAGGCGATACAGATAGATGTGGTTGCCCAGCGAAAGCGTGGGCCTAATTATTGTCTTGCTCATGGCAAATCTCCTCTTTACACATGTAAAGCATCTTACCATCGCATGGCGTTCGCCATGGCGGCGCCCAAGGCAAACGGGCGCGAACCGCTTTCGATTCGCGCCCGTTGTACAGGTCGGTTATCTATGAGAGGCAAACGTGCTTAGTTGCCCGATGCCGTGCCTTGGCTCGAGTTGTCAGATGCCGTGCCGGAAGCGGTTCCGCTCGAGCTGTTGGTGTTGTTACTGTCTGCCGTGCCCGTTCCCGACGTGGTGTCGCTCGTCTGGCCTCCCGTGTTCGGCTGTGAACCGTCAGTCGTTTGGCTTGAGTCGGTCGTGCCGGACGGCGTGCCACTGTTGGCCATAGAGGAATCGGTGCCCTGCGATTGGTTTTGGGTGTTCGAGGACGAATTGGCAGAGGTAGGACTGTCTTGCGTGTCGTCCGTCTGTGCCTGCTGATCCTGCGGCTGAGTGTTGCCATTTGCATCGCTCTCGGTCGTGCGCGACGACAGGATTGGCTCGGGACGCTCGCCCAGACCCTCACCGGCAGTGGTGATAAGGATGGCGCCGGCGCAGGCGATGACCGCGACGATGGCGATGGCGATCGAGAAGACGATGACCTTCTTTT
>CABQNF010000358.1 GCA_902465465.1 uncultured Collinsella sp.
GTTACCGTCATCGTTGCCCTACTGTTGGTCTGCGGCGGCATCATCATCGTCAACAAACCCAAAAAGGTCTAACGAGCTGCCCTTATTAGCAGAGGGGATTCATATACTTTAGTTTAATGGAGTACATCGGAGAGCCGAGGGCGACCATGCACGCAAGCGTGTGCCCCTTTTTCTAGCGTATCTGGACGCCGGACTTCTTTTTCTCGGCCTTGACGCGGTAGAGCTCCGCGTCGGCAGCGCGAAGTAAGTCTTGCCAGGTATCGACACCGTCACCGACCCGTGCATAGCCGATGGACATCCGCAACAAATACGGAACCTCGGCGCGTGCGAGCTCGTCGTTGATTGTCGCGCACAGACGCATGATGTCCTGCTCCGCCGTCACCTTTTGAAGCACCACGAACTCATCGCCGCCATAACGTGCGATAAAACCACCAGACGCCGAGCAGACCTCTTTGAGCGTAGCAGATATGACCTGGAGGGCATGATCGCCCTCAACATGTCCATACCGGTCGTTAATCTGCTTAAAGCCGTCAGCGTCCATCATAAGCAGATATACATCTTCGGCCTGATCCACATTTTATACATCTTCGGCCTGATCCACATTTGAAAAGAGCGACAGCATATAGGTCTCAAAACGGTTGCGATTGTTGAGGCCAGTCAACGGGTCGGTCGAGATCAGCTGCTCCTGATAGATGATGTAGAGCAGCAGGATGCTCAGCGTTATACCGACACAAAGGCCCGGCACCGAAAACAAAACCTGGAAGGTACCGCCCACCAGAGCGGGAACCACAAAAAAGGCGAGGGTGCGATAAATGGCCTTCGTTTGCAGGCTTTCGACTTTTCGAGCCTGAATAAAGGCATGCAAGGACGTATATATGATGTAGCAGTAGCTCACGATAGGCTGAATCATATAAAGCGCTCCGCGACGATATACGCCCTGCGCATCGATATAGAACATAGCGTGCGTCCAGTAGCTGGTAAATGCCAGCACGACCACCAATACGGTTGGCAACGTCACGATCGCAACCCTATAGCGCGCGGTCAAAAGGCGAGAGCCCTGCATCGTCTCGGAATAGAAAAACCAAATGAGGCACGCGATGGCGAACAGCGAAAACGAAACCGCGTTGGAAATCCAGTTAGCCGTGATGCCTACAGGAGTGCTCACGCCGTCCGAGAGCGTCCAGATCATATCGAAGAAAATGTAGGCAGCAGACGTGTAGCCCAGCATGCTAAACAAAAGCTGCTGGGTGCTCGAGAACAAGGAGCGGCGGCTTCGTGCGGCAAGCCCGATAAGAATAATCATGCACAGCAGGAATATCTCAAGCTTGAGTGCCTTAACCACTAGCGCCATCCCTTCAATATCCAAGTGGTCAGAATCGCCCGATTCGAGTCTGGGCAACAAACACCCCCTACTCCGCAGGGGTAAGGGAATAATAGCAGAGCGCCCGAACGTAACTGCAAGACAGCTTTCGTTCGGGCGCTCAAACGGCGCGAATTGCACGCCGGCATCATTGATTGGTAGCGATTGCTATTCGCCATCGATGTCGGTCGCGACGGCCTCCTCGATGGCCTCGACACCGGCAGGCGACAGGTCCTCCTTGCCCTGGCAGAACTTCTTATCGACCCAGCCGGTCAG
>CABQNF010000359.1 GCA_902465465.1 uncultured Collinsella sp.
AATAAGGATGTTAAAGGCATACACAAAACCATTACTGCAGGTAACTGAGGCACCGATAGCGTTCATCAAGTGCAGATCATAGCGCGGGCTGGAGTTGGCGACCATCGTGACAGCACAACGCCGACGAGCCGTACGATCAAGCTTGGCAAGCGCACCTTTTAGATTGGTCGTCGTAACCGACCGACTGGCAAAGGCAACATCCACCGCTTTCGCGACCGGTCCAACCAAATCCCAATCATCATCCCAAGCAAGCTCAAGCGGTGTAATGCGATCCTCGAGCCCATAGTACTCAATGCCGGCATCAAGCGTGCCCAACATGGCAGGGGAAAAGTCAGCAGCAATCACAGGATGCCCAGCCTGAGCAAGCGGAATAGCAATCGACCCAGCCCCGCACCCCATATCGAGTACCGACTCGCCGGGCTCAAGCGCCAACAGCTTTATAAAGTCCCGAGCATAAGGGGCGGTCTCCAACGGCCGAAAATGCCGAGCCCGCTTATCCCATTCAAAAGAATCATCAGCCCGATGCCGAGCGGCCTGCATCTGCATCCACTCCTGGTTCCAATCTGTGGAAAGCAGCTCAGAACGATTCTCCCCATCAACCACGGGCCAACCTCCTAGCAACAAAAAAGCGACTCCTCCCAAAAGAAGAGCCGCAACCAGCATATATCAGAAAAAGAACCGTTCCAACGCCAAACCGCCGCACCAGCCAAGTGGTGCAGGAGCGAAGCAACTGCAACCGGGATAGAACCCAACCGAGGTCCCGTTGTGCGGGAGCCCCGGGGAGGGCAAATATATAAGGTCGATCGCGAGTTCCGCACGAGCCGGAGAGCACTTAATGTGCTTTCCGTGCGAGTCAGGACTGTCCGAGCAGGCGACCTTATATATTTGCCCTCCCCGGGGCTCCTCGCCAGTCCCCCTCAGCTAGTTCTTCAGCGAGTTCAGCGGCGCCGGGAAGCGTCCACCGCGGTGGGCAAGCACGGTGCCGGCGTTGGGGTTCACCGGCATGATGGGCGCACGGCCGAACAGGCCGCCGTACTCGACGCAGTCGCCCACGCCCTTGCCGATGGCAGGAATCACGCGGACGGCCGTGGTCTTGTTGTTGATGACGCCGATGGCCATCTCGTCGGCGATGATGCCGGCGATGGTCTCGACCGGGGTGTCACCGGGGATGGCGATCATGTCCAGGCCAACGGAGCACACGCAGGTCATGGCCTCGAGCTTCTCGAGCGAAAGCGCGCCGGCCTCGACGGCGGCGATCATGCCGGCATCCTCGGACACGGGGATAAAGGCGCCAGAGAGACCGCCCACGCTGGAACTGGCCATGACGCCGCCCTTCTTGACGGCATCGTTGAGCATGGCGAGCGCGCAGGTCGTGCCGGGGCCACCGCAGGTGCCCACGCCGATGATCTCGAGGATACGCGCGACGGAGTCGCCGATGGCAGGCGTGGGAGCCAGCGACAGGTCGACAATGCCCTTCTCGACACCCAGGCGATGGGCGGCCTCGCGGCTCATGAGCTCGCCGGCACGGGTGATCTTAAAGGCGGTCTGCTTGATCTTCTCGGCGACTTCCATCATCGAGGCGGAGTCGGGCAGCGTCTCCAGGGCTGCGGCCATAACGCCGGGACCCGAGACACCA
>CABQNF010000360.1 GCA_902465465.1 uncultured Collinsella sp.
ACGGGCCTATTGAGCTTGATATTTGCCGTCAGGCGCTCGAGTTCTTCGAGATCGACGAGCTCGGCCTGGACTGGATGGATATTCGCATCTTGGAGACGCTTGCCAAGACGTTCTCCGGACGTGCCGTGGGCCTAACGACGCTTGCCAGCGCGGTGGGCGAGGACCCGGGTACGCTTGAGGATGTCTACGAGCCTTATCTGCTGCAGTGCGGCTTGATGATTCGCACGCCCCAGGGCCGCCAGGCAACGCTTCGCACCTTTGAGCACTTGGGTATCGAGCCGACCGTTTAGGATGGGTTTGTTGGCTATCGCTGGGTATCGGGTAAACATATCGCCGTTCGTCGGTTGCGGGCGTTTTACATCCGGTAACGAAAGGACCGCCCATGCCTACTGACATCGAAATCGCACGTTCTGTTACGCCGCTGCCTATTACCGAGGTGGCCAAGAACGCCGGCGTCGACGTTAAGCATCTGATTCCGTACGGCTTCGACAAGGCAAAGGTCGACTATTCCCTGCTCAACGAGCCGACCGACCACCAGGCCAAGCTTGTCCTCGTGACCGCTATCAATCCCACGCCCGCAGGCGAGGGCAAGACCACCACGACCATCGGCCTGGCCGACGGCCTGCGTCGTCGCGGCGTCAAGAGCGCCGTGGCCCTGCGCGAGCCTTCGCTCGGCCCCGTGTTTGGCGTGAAGGGCGGTGCCGCCGGTGGCGGTTGGGCTCAGGTCATCCCCATGGAGGACATCAACCTGCACTTTACCGGCGACTTCCATGCTATCGGTGCCGCCAACAACCTGCTGGCAGCCATGCTCGACAACCATATTCAGCAGGGCAACCAGCTCGGCATCGACGTTAAGCGCATCACCTGGAAGCGCGTTGTCGACATGAACGACCGTCAGCTGCGCCATGTTATCGACGGCATTGGCGGTAAGGCCCAGGGAGTGCCGCGCGAGGATGGCTTCGACATCACTGTTGCCTCCGAGGTCATGGCAATCCTGTGCCTGTCCACGAGCATCAACGATCTTAAGGAGCGCCTGGGCGAGATTGTTGTCGGCTACAGCTATGCCGGCGAGCCCGTCCGCGCACGCGACCTTAAGGCCCAGGGTGCCATGGCGGCTCTGCTCAAGGACGCGCTCAAACCCAACCTGGTTCAGACACTCGAGGGCACGCCTGCGTTTGTCCACGGCGGTCCCTTCGCCAATATCGCCCACGGCTGCAACTCCATCATGGCTACGCGTATGGCCATGCGTTTTGGCGATGTCGCCATTACCGAGGCCGGTTTCGGCGCCGACCTGGGTGCCGAGAAGTTCCTCGACATCAAGTGCCGCATGACGGGCGTTCGCCCCAGCGCTGTCGTGGTCGTCGCCACTGCCCGCGCGCTTAAGTACAACGGCGGTGTTGCCAAGGCCGACCTCAACGAGGAGAACCTCGAGGCCCTCAAGGCCGGTATGCCCAACCTGCTGCGTCACGTCGACAACATCCAGAACGTCTACGGTCTGCCCTGCGTGGTCGCCATCAACCGCTTCCCGACGGATACCGAGGCCGAACTCGAGCTCATCGAGTCCGAGTGTCAGAAGCTCGGCGTCAACGTTAAGCTTTCCGAGGT
>CABQNF010000361.1 GCA_902465465.1 uncultured Collinsella sp.
TCGCTTGACAAGAGTGGTTCGGCCATTTTCTATTCCGAGAGCTCAGTCTGTGCCTTCACCCGCGCATAAGCGCGCACGATGCGAGAGACGGTACTTTTGCCAATCCCGGTATAACGCTCAATCTGGCGCACCGTAAAACCGGCATCGTGCAATCCAAAAATAACGGTATCGCGCTGCGCTGGCGGTGCGACTTTAACCCCACGAAGCGGAACCCCGAGCTCCTTCGCCATCTTGTCGGCAAAGGCGTGGCGTTCCCATTCCGTCTCTTTCATATCGCACAGCGCTGGCTCACTGCCGTCGGGCGTCGAAAGCGAATAGGCAATAAAGCCCTCGGCAGAACCAAAAAGCTCAAGCACGCAAGAAGGATCAGAAAATCCCCTCGCGACATCGACCGCGTCACCGTCGTAAGCGCACAAATGCTCCGGAAAGCTGCTCCAGGGATAACGCTCAATGAGACTGATGCCCGCCTCCTGCGGATCGGCGTGAACGGAGCGAATAGCCTCCATCACCTGCCAGTCGGTATCGAGCGAGCGCCGGTCAAAACGGTTCTGGAACAGATGCCCTGTGCGCCCCGTGCGTTTATTGAACCGCCGCGCGTACGTCAAAAGCAGCCGGTGCATCGCCGCGCTCATCGCGTCCTCGTAATCTGCAAGCACCAGACGCACGTGATTGCCCATAAGGCACCAGGCGATAACCGTCACGCCCGCCTTGCGGCAGCACTCACGCATCAGCTCCAAGAACTCCCACCGGTCTTCATCGCCCTCAAAGATGAGCTGCTTGCCCGTACCGCGGGCACAGACATGGTAAAAGCCGGTAACCGTTCTCCAAACGCGCTGCATGGCGCTCCCTTCGCCGGGATCTGCTTGCCATCCAATACAGCACGATTGAAGCGTGCCATTAAAACATTCACGCAAAACAATACACTCGCGCGGCCAAAGGCAGTAAACAGGCGGCGAACGGCACCGTTGCAACAGGTCAACCCCTGCAACGCTTACAAAAGCTGAACAAAAGCTTGCCCAAGACGGACCCCCTCTACGAAAGTGCGCGACCACAGAATATAGAGTTAAACCGTTTCAATTGAAAGTTCCGCGCATCTCGCTACGAAAACTGAGCCGTTCGCCGAATATTCCGTGCATTTCGCGGTATTATAGGGGCTGCATGTCATGTCCCTTTCGAAGGGTCGCCCGGCAATCGCCAGCCACGGCCCCCAGACGGGACGCCAACACGATAGAGAGGAGAGGCATGCAGTACTCACAGGAAGTGGAGAACATGTGCCCCGTTGCCAAGGGTGCATACCACGGCCCCGCACCCATCCCCGAGGAGGGCAAGTGGGTCCAGGCTAAGGAGATTTCCGACATCTCCGGTCTTACGCACGGTGTGGGTTGGTGCGCACCTCAGCAGGGCGCCTGCAAGCTCACGCTGAACGTCAAGGACGGCATCATCGAGGAGGCCCTCGTTGAGACCATCGGCTGTTCGGGCATGACCCACTCTGCCGCCATGGCTTCCGAGATCCTTCCCGGTAAGACCATCCTCGAGGCCCTCAACACCGACCTCGTCTGCGACGCCATCAACGTTGCTATGCG
>CABQNF010000362.1 GCA_902465465.1 uncultured Collinsella sp.
GGCGGTAGTGCAATCGGGGCAGAGCGAGGACATGCTCGTCGATACCATCAACGAAGCGCTCTTTGACCTGGTGGGCGACACCGTTATCGAATTCGGCGCGGCAGGACCGCAAATTATCGAGGATTACGAAGCAGACGTGAGAGGATACCTAGACCATGAGTGATACCGCATCCGCAGCGCCCCGCGTACCCAAACGCGTCGCCGCCGTTATCCTAAACTCGCTCAAGGGCGGCGTGGTCCCGCGCATCGGCCTTCCCTACATCACCGTAGGGCGCGAGGTCGAGATCCGCGCCCTGCTCACCGATCTGAGTCTCATCGCCGACGGTGGCGCGAGCTTCCGCTTTCTGGTCGGTCGTTACGGCGCCGGCAAGAGCTTTTTGCTCCAGACCATCCGCACGCACGCCATGGGTGAGGGATTCGTCGTCGCCGATGCCGACCTATCCCCTGAGCGCCGCCTGCAGGGCGGCCAGGGACAGGGCCTTGCCACCTACCGTGAGCTCATCCGCAATATATCGACCAAGACGCGCCCCGAGGGCGGCGCGCTCAACCTGATTCTCGATCGCTGGGTCGCCTCGTGCGTGGACGGCGATGAGTCGGCTATCAATGCCCAACTCGCTCCACTCGAGGAAATGGTCCACGGCTTTGACTTCACCCGCATGCTCCGCCGCTATCGCACGGCCGTATCCGAGGGCGACGAAGAGGCCATGAGCCGCGTGACCAAATGGATCCGCGGCGAATACCGCACCAAGAGCGAGGCTCGCGCCGAACTGGGCTCCTCGACCATCATCAGCGATGACGACTGGTACGACTACGTTAAGCTCATTGCACGCTTTTTGGTCTGCAGCGGCTACAAGGGCATGCTGGTGCTCATCGACGAACTCGTAAACCTGTACAAGATTCCCAACGCCATCACGCGCCAGTACAACTACGAGAAAATCCTCACCATGTACAACGACACGCTCCAGGGCAAGGCGCAGTACTTGGGCATGATCATGAGCGGCACTCCAACCTCCATCGAAGACCGCCGCCGCGGCGTGTTCTCCTACGAGGCTCTGCGCAGCCGACTCGCTCAGGGTCGCTTTGCGCGCGAGGACCTTAAGGACATGCTCGCGCCCATCATCCGTCTGCAGCCACTCACCTACGAGGAGTTGCTGGTGCTGATCGAAAAACTCATGCAAATTCACGCCGGTTACTTTGGCTGGACGCCCACGCTTACCGAGAACGACTTGGTGGACTTCCTCAAGATCGAGTTCGGTCGCGTGGGAGCCGACACACATCTGACGCCGCGTGAAGTCATTCGTGACTTTATCGAGCTGCTCGACATCCTATGCCAAAACCCCGACGCCAACGTGGCCGAGTTACTGCAAAGCGTCGGCGGCGACGCGCTGGCGCCGGCAACCGCAACAGGCGACACCGATGCCGCAGGCGGCGACCGCAACTTCGCCGAATTCACCATCTAACCTGCCAAAAAGGGACAGGTTTATTTTGGCAGGTTTTATCTGGGCAAACGTCGAGGCAGTAATGCAGCAAGCCACTGCCCACCGCGTTGAGAGATTCGTTTTTGAAAGGA
>CABQNF010000363.1 GCA_902465465.1 uncultured Collinsella sp.
ATAGCCTTTTTGATGGAGGCGGACGACACACCTAGGCGCATGAGGATGTCCATGGCCATGCCGTTGCCCTCTTCGACGATGCCGATCAGCAAGTGCTCGGTCGACACGTAGGTCTGGTTGTTCTCACGCGCCACACGGAATGAACGCTCCATCACGCTAATGACGAGCGGCGTAAAGGCGAGCTTGGCCGCCTCGGTCTCCTCACTGGGCTCGGGAACCGTGGTCTGGACCTCTTTGAGAGTATCCATGATGTCATCGTAGGAGATGTCGAGCGAACGCAGCGCCTCGGCGGCAATGCCCTCGTCCTCCTTGGCAAGCGCGAGCAGCAGGTGCTCGGTGCCCACCTTATTTGAATGAAGATCGAGCGCTTCTTGCTTGGCCATGGACATGACCTTGCGCGCACGATCGGTAAATCTATCTAACATGCTCGTTTCCTTACATGAGTTCATCGAAATCAAAACGCCCGCCCGTCGGCGGCGCTTTTGTCTCTTTACCCACAGGTTGTCTATGTTAACAGCTGGAGGAATATCTATAAACCCGGCTCACATGAATGCAGGTTATGACCGCATCGCGGGACTCACCGCGCGATGCGCGACAGGCGCCCCGCAAGAGAAACCCTAGGCGTCTTTCACCACGTCGGGACTCGTCGCACGCGATGCGCGATAGGCATCGGCCTCCTTGGAGACGCGTTCGAGCAGCTCGGATGTATCGACGCCCTCGACTTGCGCGACCATTTCCACCGTCTGCATGGCGACCGCCCTCAGGTACGCGCACGCGCTGTCCCCCAGCTGCTCGAGGTCTATCTCCTCGCCGCCCTCCCGGGCAAAGCCGACCGCCATCACAAAGCCCATGATGCCCGAGACCAGAAAGCCCACCGCAAAGCTCGAATCTGCCTTGAGCTCTTCTCCGTCGGGGTGGACGATCTCTCTCACGCGGTCGATGATGATCGTATGGATGCCCTGCACGACCTGCTCGGCGGCACCCGCCCTCATGGTGATGACGATGCGCCGCAGCAGGCAGCGGACGTCGCGCCGGTCGAACGCCGAAAGGTCGCCCTCGCTCGAAAAATGCCAGAGGGCATCGGTGATGAGCTCGTTATCCTGCAGCAGCTGGGCTATGGCGATGGCGACGAGTTCATCGAAATCGTGAAAATAGTAGTAAAACGTTCCGCGATTGCACTGGGCGGCGCGGGTCACCTCGCCAACCGACAGCTCGAAGATGCTGTTGTTCGCGATGAGCTCCCAAAACGCCTCGATGATACGGGTGCGTGCATCGGGCGCATCGGCGTCCTTACGCGGTCTCGCCATGCGCCTCACCGCACCCCTGCGCCTTGGCGTTCATGATGAGCATCTGAAGACGGTTCTCCACGTTGGCGAAGCTCACGTCGGGATCGTAGTCGAGCGGCAGGAACTGCGCCGTGGGATACTGCTCCTTGAGCGCATGGATGAGCCCGCGCCCCACGACATGGTTGGGCAGACACCCGAACGGCTGCAGGATCACGAAGTTGCGGCAGCCGCGCTTGGCGTGCTCGAGGATCTCCGCCGGAATCAGCACGCCCTCGCCCG
>CABQNF010000364.1 GCA_902465465.1 uncultured Collinsella sp.
GGGCGCGGCGACCAGATTCCCGCCGACGCCGTGGTGGTTTCGGGCGATGCGCTCGTGAACGAGAGCTTGCTGACGGGCGAGAGCGACCTTATTAAGAAACAGCCCGGTTCCGAGCTCATGAGCGGCAGCTTTATCGACTCGGGCCTGCTGCGCGCCCGCGTGATTCATGTCGGCGCCGACAACTACGTGGCCAAAATTAATAACGAGGCCAAGTACGTCAAAAAGGTCAATTCCGAGATCATGAACGCGCTTAACGCCATCGTTCGCTTTGCGAGCATCATCATGATCCCGCTCGGTTTGGCGTTGTTTGCCTCGAGTGTGAGCGAACTGTGGGATGCCGCGGGAACCCCGGGCGATAGCGCGCTTTCGTGGTGCTTCTCCGAGCTGTTGGCTGGTCATGTGCCTTCGTCGGCGCTGCTGTCCACGGTGGGCGCCCTGCTGGGCATGATCCCGCAAGGCCTGGTGCTGCTGACCTCGTCGGTGCTCGCCATCGCCACGGTGCGCCTGGCTCGCCGCAAGGTGCTGGCGCAGCAGCTCTACTGCATCGAGACGCTCGCTCGCGTCGACGTGCTGTGCCTGGACAAGACGGGCACCATCACGTCGGGCCGCATGGAGGTCGAGGGCACGTATCCGCTGCCGGTTGAGGGCGTGAGCCTAGGCGCCGGCTCGGACGAGGCGGCCGTTCCCGTCGATACCACGGTGCTCGATTTTGCGCTGGCTAACGTCGCGCGTGCGACTTCGGCCGATGCCAACGAGACCTGCCAGGCGCTGCTCAACTATTACGCCGATCGCCCGGTCGAGGTGTCTGAGCCGCTGTCGGTCATTCCATTCTCGTCGTCTAAAAAATGGAGTGGCGCTTCGTTTGCGCAGGGCTCCTATGTGATGGGTGCGGCGCAGTTTGTGCTCTCTGATCGTGTTTTTGCCCAGGTCGAGAACCGTGTCGCCGAGCTTGCCGATACCTGCCGCGTGCTCGTGGTGGCGCGCGTGGACGGCTTTACGCCCGATGGCGATATGGTGGGCGAGGCCGAGCCCGTGGGCTTTGTGACCATCCGCGACGAGATTCGTACCTCGGCGGCCGAGACCATCGGCTACTTTAACGAGCAGGGCGTGACCCTCAACGTGATCAGCGGCGACGACCCGCGTACAGTGTCGTCGATCGCGCGCGTGGTGGGCGTGCCGGGGGCGGACGCTTATGTGGACGCCACGACGCTCGATACGCCGGCCAAGCTCGATGCCGCAGTAGACCGCTACCATGTCTTTGGTCGTGTGACCCCGCAGCAGAAGCGCGAGCTCGTGCAGGCGCTCAAACGCCGCGAGCACACCGTGGCCATGACGGGCGACGGCGTCAACGACGTGCTGGCGCTCAAGGAAGCCGACTGCTCCGTCGCCATGGCGGCCGGCTCCGATGCCGCGCGTAATGTGGCCGAAATCGTACTCGTCGACAACGACTTTGCCTCGATGCCCGCCGTGGTGGCCGAGGGCCGTCGCTCCATCAACAACCTGCAGCGTTCGGCATCGCTGTTCCTGACCAAGACGCTGTTCTCGATGG
>CABQNF010000365.1 GCA_902465465.1 uncultured Collinsella sp.
TCGGTCGCCGTGGGCGAGCTTGCCGATGGCCTGTATGTCGACCTTGATACCGTGACCAAGAAGTACGACGGCTTGGACGGCACCGAGCTCGCTATCTCTGAGTCCCAGGAGCGCATGGCCTGCGCCGTCGCCGACGGTGACGTCGAGGAGTTCATGGGCTACGCCGCCGAGGAGAACCTGGAGGCAACCGTCATCGCCGAGGTTACCGCCGAGCCGCGCATGCGCATGGCATGGAACGGCGTCGCCATCGTCGATCTGTCCCGCGAGTTCCTCAATTCCAACGGTGCGCCCAAGCACCAGGTCGCCCACGTCTGCGCCCGCAGCGTGTGGCAGCCCAGCTGGGCCGGCACCACGCTTGCCGAGCGCATGACCTCGCTCGTCACCGACCTCAACGTCGCCTCCAACAAGGGTCTTTCCGAGCGCTTTGACTCCACCATCGGCGCCGCGACCGTGCTCATGCCCTTTGGCGGCAAGACGCAGCTCACTCCGAGCTCTGCCATGGTCGCTAAGTTCCCCGTGGACGGTGAGACCACCACGGCGAGCGCTATGGCATGGGGCTTTAACCCCTATCTGATGGAGGCCGACCAGTTTGCGGGCGCCTACCTGTCCGTGGTCGAGTCCATCGCCAAGCTCGTGGCCGCAGGCTTTGAGCACAAGCGCGCCTACCTCTCCTTCCAGGAGTACTTCGAGCGTCTGCGCACCGAGCAGCCGTCCTAGGCGCCCTTATGGCCCAAGTCGACCTGGGTGCCGGCGCCATCGGCGGCAAGGACTCCATGAGTGGCTCGTTTGAGGACGAGGCCGGCGAGCTCAACGTTCCGCCGACCCTCATCAGCTTCGCTGTCGCCGTGGGCAAGGCGGCCCGCGCCGTCTCCCCCGAGTTCAAGGGTCTCACGCATCGCGTCGTCCGTATCGCCCCCGCCACCTATGGCGAGGACTACCGTCCCGATGCCCAGCAGCTGCTCGCCGCATTTGACGCCGTCGAGGCACTCACCGCCACCGGCGACGCCCTGGCCGTCTCCACGCCCGGCTACGGCTGCGGCGCCGAGAGTCTCTTTAAGATGTGCGTCGGCAACCAGATCGGTATCGAGCTTGCCGAGGATGTGGACGTGGAGAGCCTCTTCACCCCGCTCTATGGCAGCTTTATCGTCGAGCTTGCCGAGGATGCCCAGCTGCCCGAGGTCGCCGACGGCGTTGTCGTCGAGCCCCTGGGCACCACCGTCGAGGGTTATGTCATCGATACCGGCTCCGAGGTCATCGAGCTCTCCGAGCTCCAAGAGGCCTGGGAGAGCGGCATCGAGGGCGTCTTTGCCTACCGCAGCGCCGGCGAGACTGCCAAGGTCGAGACCATCGACTTCCGTGCCAAGGATATCCACGTGTACAGCGGCGCCAAGATCGCCCGCCCGCGCGTGGTAATCCCCGTGTTCCCCGGCAACAACTGCGAGTACGATAGCGCCCGTGCCTTCCGCGCCGCCGGCGCCGAGGCCGACACCTTCGTGATCAACAACCTCACGCCCGAGGCCGTCGCCGAGAGCACCCACGAGCTT
>CABQNF010000366.1 GCA_902465465.1 uncultured Collinsella sp.
CTTACGTGGCCAAGGAGATCCTGCACCTTCCCGGAGAGACCAACGAGGAGCTCATCGCTGCGCTCGTTCAGAAGATCCGCGACCTCAACGACCAGCTCAACATTCCGCAGTCCATCAAGGATTACGCGAATGGTGGCGTGAAGGTCGACGCCGAGAACCCGCAGATGGTTTCCGAGGAGGAGTTCCTCGCCAAGCTGCCCGAGATCGCCGCGAACGCCGAGCAGGACGCCTGCACGCCCGAGAACCCGCGTGAGACCAAGGCTGCCGACTTCGAGAAGATTCTCAAGGCCTGCTACTACGACACCGACATCGATTTCTAATCGACTCTTGTTATCGTAACGAGGGGCTCCGCACGTATCTGTACGGAGCCCCTTTCTTTTTTAGAGAATGGGATAGTTATGGCTGCAATTTTCAATAGCCCCAGCAAGTACATCCAGGGTCCGGACGAGCTCGCCAAGCTCGGCTCCTATGTCGAGCCGCTCGGCGCTAAGGCCCTCGTCATCGTGACACCTTCGGGCAAGAAGCGCGTCGGTGCCAAGATCGAGGGCGGCTTTGCCGAGGCTAAGGCCGAGCTGCTGTTTGAGGACTTTAACGGCGAGTGCTCCAAGGGCGAGGTCGATCGTCTGGTTGCGCTCGCGCGCGACAACGGTTGCGACATCATCGTTGGCGTCGGTGGCGGCAAGATCCTCGACACCGCGAAGGCCGTCGCCTATTACCTGGAGTCCCCGGTTATCATTTGCCCCACCATTGCTTCGACCGATGCTCCGTGTTCGGCGCTTTCGGTGCTCTATACCGATGACGGCCAGTTCGACAAGTACCTCTTCCTGAAGGCAAACCCCAATATCGTCCTTATGGATACGACGGTTATCGCGGCGAGCCCGGTGCGCCTGACGGTTTCCGGTATGGGCGATGCGCTCGCAACTTATTTCGAGGCTCAGGCGACGCATGATGCCGACGGTGGCACTTGCGCCGGCGGCAAGGGCGGCATGGCCGGTCTGGCGCTCGCTAAGCTTTGCTACGAGACGCTTATGGCCGATGGCGTCAAGGCCAAGGTCGCGCTGGAGAAGGGTGCGCTGACACCTGCCGTCGAGCATATCATCGAGGCCAATACGCTGCTTTCGGGCATTGGCTTTGAGAGCTCGGGCCTTGCTGCTGCTCATGCCATCCACAATGGCCTGACGATGCTGCCCGAGTGCCACGGCATGTATCACGGCGAGAAGGTCGCCTTTGGCACCATCGTCCAGCTGGTACTCGAGGATGCCCCGACTGAGAAACTCGAGGAAGTCTTGGGCTTCTGCATTGAGCTAGGCCTGCCGGTCACGATGAAGGAACTTGGCGTTGCCGAGCTTACGCGCGAGCAGGCCATGATTGTTGCCGAGGCCGCCTGCGCGCCCGATGACACCATGTGCAACATGCCGTTTGAGGTGACGCCCGAGATGGTTGCAAACGCCATTCTGGGTGCCGACGCACTGGGTCACTACTACCTTATGGATGAGTAAACTAAGGTAAGGAGGGGGCAAAGCCGGCAGATGGCTTTGCCC
>CABQNF010000367.1 GCA_902465465.1 uncultured Collinsella sp.
TCGTCGAGGGCGAAACCCAGCTCGACACCGCCGCCCTTACCGGTGAGTCGGTCCCCCGCCCGGCCAAAACCGGAGACGATATCATCAGCGGCTGCATCAACATGACGGGGCTCATCCACGTGCACACCACCAAGCCCTTTGGCGAGTCCACCGTCGCACGCGTCCTGGAGCTCGTGGAGAATGCCAGCGAAAAGAAGGCACGCACCGAGAACTTCATCACGCGCTTTGCCCGCATCTACACGCCCGCCGTCACCGGCGCTGCCGCGGTGCTCGCGCTCGGCGGTGGCCTGGTCACCGGTGCCTGGTCCGACTGGATTCTGCGCGGCCTGACCTTCTTGGTCGTCAGCTGCCCGTGCGCGTTGGTGATCAGCGTGCCGCTCAGTTTCTTTGGCGGCATCGGCGGCGCATCCAAGCTGGGCGTTCTCATCAAGGGTTCTAACTACCTCGAGACGCTCGCCGACGTGGACACCGTCGTCTTTGACAAGACGGGCACCCTCACCAACGGCACGTTCTCGGTGGTCGCGGTACACCCCGAGGCCGGCTATACCGAGCAGTCGTTGCTCGAAGTCGCAGCCCTTGCTGAGTCGTTCTCCGATCACCCCATCGCGCAATCCGTACGTGTCGCCTACCAGGGCGAGGTCGACCCCAAGCGCGTAAGCGACTCCACCAACGACGCGGGCCATGGCGTGACGGCAACCATCGACGGCAAGCACGTCGTCGTTGGCAACGCAAAGATGCTCGCCGCGGCCGGAGTCGAAGCGCCCGATTGCGAGGTCGTCGGAACGATTCTGCATGTGCTCGTTGACGGCGTGTACGCCGGCCACATCGTGATTGCAGACACCGTCAAGGCCGATGCTGAGCAAACGATTCGCGACCTGCACGCCGCCGGTGTCAAGCGCACCGTCATGCTCACGGGCGACCGCGAGGAGGTTGCGGCGTCTGTGGCCAAGCAACTCAGTCTCGACGAGTTCCACGCGCAGCTGCTGCCAGGCGATAAGGTCGAGCGCGTCGAGGCGCTGCTTGCAACCGAGAGTGGCAAGGGCAAGCTCGCCTTTGTGGGCGACGGCATCAACGATGCGCCCGTGCTTACGCGCGCCGATGTGGGCATTGCCATGGGCGCTATGGGTTCTGACGCTGCGATCGAGGCCGCCGATGTCGTGCTCATGGACGACAAGCCGTCCAACATTTCCCGCGCGATCCGCGTGGCACGCAAGACCATGACGATCGTCTGGCAGAACATCATCTTTGCGCTGGGCGTTAAGCTGCTGATCCTTGTGCTGGCAGCGCTCGGCATCGCCAATATGTGGCTTGCCGTCTTTGGCGACGTGGGCGTGGCGATCATCGCCATCCTGAACGCCATGCGCGCGATGGGTGTCAAGAACTTGTAGCGTTCGTGGGCTGTCCGGCCGGGGCCGGGCTTGGTTTTGAAAACGTCCTCGACCAATGAAGTGCCCCCGTTCTGCTCCTTCGGAGCTACGAACGGGGGCACTTCTGGTCTGCGGAATGTTTTCAAAACCAAGCCCGGCCCCGGCCTGCGG
>CABQNF010000368.1 GCA_902465465.1 uncultured Collinsella sp.
CAGGGGTGCGCCCCATATCCAGGTCGTCGCAAAGCTGCTTGACGCCCAGCTTTTCGCCCGGCTTGTAGTCCAGGTAGACGATTTTGCGTCGAATGGTGTGGTAGGACTGGTCCTGTAGGCTCGTTTCCTGCTCGCCGACGTGCATCGATTCTTCCATAGCGCCTCGCAACTGTTCTATCACACTCATATGTCAGTTGTTAATTATGCCGCGAATCAGTTCTCCGCGGTGGGTAATTCGGCTGTTGCCCAAGAACTATCGCGGCATCTTAGTCGTTGTTTACGCAAGGCTGCGCCCAATGTTGCCGTATCATAAGCCGTCGCAAACGTGAAATAGAAAGAAGGAATCCCATATGCAACTGGCGAATATCGTACGCGAGCGCTGGAAGGGCGTCTTGTTCTGCCTGATTATCGCTATCCCCGCGACGCTGCTCGGCAAGCAAATTGAGGTGGTTGGCGGGCCGGTGTTTGCCATCCTCTTTGGCATGGTCCTGGCGCTCGTCTTTCCCAAGAATCGTCGTGAACAGCTCGCTGCCGGCGTCACCTATACGTCCAAAAAAGTCTTGCAGTACGCGGTTATCCTGCTTGGCTTTGGCATGAACCTCTCTCAGATTCTGTCCAAGGGCGCCCAGTCGCTGCCGATTATCGTGGCGACGATCTCGACCTCGCTTGTCATCGCCTTTGTGCTCTGCCGCGTCATGAACGTACCGGGCAAGATCGCGACGCTTGTGGGTGTGGGTTCGTCGATTTGCGGCGGTTCTGCCATCGCCGCGACCGCGCCCGTCATCGATGCCGACGATCGCGAGATTGCCCAGGCTATTTCGGTCATCTTCCTGTTTAACGTTATCGCGGCGCTCGTGTTTCCGACGCTCGGCGGCATGCTTGGGCTGACCAACGAGGGCTTTGGCCTGTTTGCCGGCACCGCCATCAACGACACCTCGTCCGTAACGGCTGCGGCGAGCGCTTGGGACAGCATGCATCCCGGCGCCAATGTGCTCGAAAGCGCCACGGTGGTCAAGCTCACCAGGACGCTGGCCATCATTCCCATCACGTTGGTCCTCGCATGCTGGCAGATGCATCTGGCGCGCAAGGCCGGCGGCGACGCCAAAAGTACGTTCTCGCTTAAACGCGCGTTTCCCATGTTCGTGCTGTTCTTTGTGCTGGCGAGCGTGATCACCACGGTGCTTCAGCTCCCCGCGTCCATTACGGCGCCCATCAAGGAGCTGTCGAAGTTCTTTATCGTGATGGCCATGGCGGCTATTGGTTTTAATACCGATATCGTCGAGCTGGTCAAAAAGGGCGGCAAGCCCATCGCATTGGGTTTTTGCTGTTGGATTGGCATTGCGTGCATGAGTTTGGGAATGCAGCACGTGCTGGGAATCTGGTAGAGAAGTAGCTTATTTGCGTGCTGGTTGCCGGTGAGCGCATTCTCACGGTGGAGCGATAGGAGCTCTTGCGGGTATGGCTTGTCCGCAGGTTGATAGGTCCCGAAGAGCTCTTATCGCCCC